>NZ_CP075175.1:2362500-2662500 GCF_021223605.1 Paenibacillus sp. 481 | reverse complement strand
GTCCATTGCGACTGATCCATGGCACATTATTGTGATTCAAGCCCTGCACTCGATTACGTTTGGCGGCTTCTTCTATGTGGGAACACAGTTGACTGCGTTGTTAGTGCCGGGTAAATATCTTACAACGGGCCAATCCATCTATACGCTGGCATGGGGTGGTATTTCCAGCATGATCGCCGGATTTCTCGGCGGTACGCTGTACGACAGCTTCGGATCTACGACAATGTACTTATGGGGGACTTTGTTAGCTGCACTTGGTACATTCGGCTTTGCCGTACTAATGATCAGTGTTACACGCCGACAACCCGATTTGAATAGTGAAAATAGTTAGATTCTTGAACACTATTACACAAAAAAGCGGCCACACCGCCTCAAGGTAAGTTCTCACTTTACCTTAAGCGTGTGGCCGCATCATCGTGCGTTGTTTATGCTTTTGGAAGTACGAACGAGCTCTTCATCGACACAACCAAGTTAAAGACGATGTGGTCTTCCTTCGTATGCTTCGGATCTACGTTAAAGTAGCCGTGACGGAAGAACTGGAATTTGTCTTGCCCTGTTACATCCTTCATGTTCGGCTCAACGAAGCCTTGCTCGGCGATAAGAGAATCTGGATTAATACGCTCCAAGAACGAAGAATCGCTCTCTTCCTCTTCATCAAGAATAAGTGGCTCGTACAGACGGAACTCTGCTGGTACGGCATGTGTTGCTTCGACCCAGTGAATCGTTCCTTTTACTTTACGGCCCGTAAAGCCGCTGCCGCTCTTCGTTTCAGGGTCATACGTGCAATGAATCTCGATTACATTGCCGTTCTCATCCTTCACGACTTCGTTGCACTTAATGAAGTAAGCGTGCTTCAAACGTACTTCGTTGCCCGGGAACAAGCGGAAATACTTGCTCGGCGGGTTCTCCATAAAGTCATCTTGCTCAATATAAATTTCACGCGAGAACGGAATTTGGCGCATGCCCATTTCCGGATTCTCTGAGTTGATTTCAGCATCAAGCCACTCTACTTGGCCTTCTGGATAGTTCGTGATAACCACTTTGAGCGGCTTCAATACGCCCATCGTACGCGGCGCTTTCAGCTTCAAGTCTTCACGAATAAAGTGATCCAAGTACTTGGAGTCAATCGTACCGTTGCTCTTCGTTACGCCGATTTCACGGCAGAAGTTGCGAATCGATTCCGCCGTAAAGCCACGACGACGCAAGCCGGAAATTGTCGGCATACGCGGATCGTCCCAGCCATCAACGACACCCTCGTCCACGAGCAATTTAAGTTTGCGCTTGCTCATAACGGTATTCGTGATGTTCAGACGAGCGAACTCATACTGATGCGGAGTCGCTTCCATCTCCGTCTCTTGCACGACCCAGTCGTACAGCGGACGCTGATCTTCGAATTCAAGTGTACAAATGGAGTGCGTTATGCTCTCAATAGCATCCTCAATCGGATGAGCAAATGCGTACATCGGGTAGATGCACCATTGGTCACCTGTATTGTGATGCGTCGCATGAGCGATGCGGAAAATGATCGGATCGCGCAAGTTAATGTTTGGCGAAGCCATATCGATCTTAGCACGGAGCACTTTCTCTCCGTTGCCGAATTCGCCTTTACGCATACGCTCGAACAGGTCCAAGTTCTCCTCAACCGAGCGGTCACGGAACGGACTGTTCTTGCCTGGCTCAGTCAACGTGCCACGCGTCTCACGAATTTGATCGGATGTAAGATCATCCACATAAGCTTTGCCCTTATTAATAAGAAGCACAGCACGGTTGTACATCTCTTCAAAATAATCGGATGCAAAGAACAAGCCATCCCAATCGTAGCCGAGCCATTTTACGTCTTCCTTAATGGCTTCAACGTATTCTGTGTCTTCCTTCAACGGATTCGTATCGTCAAAGCGAAGATTGACGAGTCCCTTGAACTCACGTGCCAATTCAAAGTTCAGGCAAATGGATTTCGCATGCCCGATATGCAAATAACCGTTAGGTTCTGGTGGGAAGCGCGTAATGACTTTGTCTACGCGACCTGCTTCCAGATCGTCAACGATGATGTTGCGAATAAAGTTAGATGTGTTGTTCGATGTATTGTCTACCATAAAATCAACCTTTCTCTTCCCTATAACGCTTTGCTTACTACTATACCTGTTACATTCGTGGAGTTCAACAGTGAACCGCCGGAGCAAGACGCCCAATTTCTCCACCAACGTCAACGAGCGGTCATTCCATTTATACGAGCATATTGAACAAGTTCAAATCTTTATTCAGCTCGGTATATTGGAAGCCTTTTTTACGCATACGCTCGATCAGCGCATCGTAATCTTCTGCCTGTGCCAGCTCGATGCCAACTAAAGCAGGACCGTTCTCTTTATTATGCTTCTTCGTATATTCAAAACGCGCTATGTCATCATTCGGACCGAGCACATCCTGCAAGAACTCCCGCAAAGCACCTGCACGCTGTGGGAAATTAATCATAAAATAATGCTTCAGCCCTTCATACATAAGCGAACGCTCTTTAATTTCCTGCATCCGATCAATATCGTTGTTGCCACCGCTAATGACGCAGACTACATTTTTGCCGCGAATATGCTCTCGGTATAAATCAAGTGCTGCGACCGTTAAGGAACCAGCTGGCTCAACGACAATCGCATTCTGATTGTACAAATCAAGAATCGTCGTACACGCCTTACCTTCGGGCACTTGAATGACATCGTCCAGCACTTGGGAACAAATTTCATACGTCAACGAGCCCACGCGCTTAACCGCTGCGCCGTCTACGAACTTATCGATATGCTCAAGTGTGATGACTTCCTTACGCTCCAATGCAGCCGTCATGGAAGCTGCACCTGCTGGCTCTACCCCGATGACACGCGTGCTTGGGCTAACCGTCTTCACGTACGTGCCGACGCCCGCTGCCAGGCCACCGCCACCTATCGTCACAAATACGTAATCGGCTGGAACGTCGAGTGACTCCATAATTTCCATGCCAACCGTACCGTTCCCGCCCACGATATACGGATCGTCAAACGGGTGAATAAACGTGCTACCTTCCTCATGACAAATGGCCATCGCTGCCTCATAGGCGTCATCATACGTGTCGCCTGTCAGCACGACATTCACGAACGAGCCGCCGAAACGCCTCACTTGCGCTACCTTCTGGCTCGGTGTCGTGCTTGGCATCACGATCGTGCCGCGAATTTGCAGCGTCTGGCACGAATAAGCTACACCTTGCGCGTGATTGCCCGCGCTTGCGCACACAATGCCACGATCCAACTCGGCTTGCGAAAGATGGCGTATCATGTTGTACGCTCCGCGAATTTTAAACGAGCGGACGATTTGCAAGTCTTCCCGCTTTAAGTACACGTTGCAATCATACTTTGCCGACAACACCGCATCACGCTGCAACGGCGTCCGGACGATGACTTCCTTTAATACGTGATGCGCACGTACTACGTGCTCCATCGTTACAGCAGGTGTCAGTACAGTGTCCTTCTTACTTTTCGTCGTCTCCATCTCTCTAGCCGTCCCTTCATCTCTGTGTTTAAGTCATCGCGATAGGTAGCCCGCGCGATAGCAGTTGTTAATCATGACATCAGGAATGTTCCATTCACGCACCGCCCAAAGACGCAAAAAAACCCGCCCCAACAAGGGACGAGTTGATCTCGTGGTACCACCCTAATTCCGCATAAACCGCGCTTACTTCGATCCAGAAGCAGGGCTTATACGGCGCTTGGCCGCGTTGTGACGCGCATCCCGTTAACGAGGGACAGCCGTCCAAGCTTACTGCTGCGCCTACGTGCGCAAGCCGCTGTTCAGCTCGGAATCTCGGAGATGATATTCAGCTCTGTCAGCCATCGACTTGCACCGTCCGTCGACTCTCTGGAGACTGCGTCAAAGCTTACTCGTTCTCGTCATGGATCATAGTCGAACCTTAATATTGGTACTAATTATGGACTTCCTGTAATCCTCGTGTCAATGGTTGTCTGCTATTTTTTCATCAACAAATAAATAAAGTACGGAGCGCCAATAAAAGCAGCCATAATGCCGACTGGAACGCCATCAGGAGAAGCGATATTACGCCCTATTGTATCGGCGAACAATAAGAGCCAGCTACCAATCAAAATGGCGACCGGAATAAAGAACTGATGTCTTGGCCCGACTAAAGCTTTCGCAATATGCGGAGCAATTAAACCGACAAAAGCGATGCCTCCCGTGACCGATACAGCAGAAGCCGCTAACGCTACGGCCGTTAACAGGAGGATTACTCGCTCCTTCCCAACCGATAGACCAAGCCCAACTGCTACATGCTCATTTAGCGCAAGAATGTTCAGTCTATTCGCTTTATACAGCGTAAACGGGATCAATACGATTAACCACGGCAGCAAGGCCCACACAAATGGCCAATCCGAGCCCCAAATGTTGCCGACAAGCCATTTCGTAATAAAGTCCACTTTCTCACGATCTGCCGATGAGATAAGGACGACCATTAGTCCGGCAAAAGCAAAAGCAAATCCAACCCCCGTAAGCACGAGCCTTACGGGCTGAAGCCCTTCATGCCGATGGTAGGAGCATACGTAAATCAGACATCCTGTCAGCAAGCCTCCCGCAAAAGCAACGAGTGGAAGCACATACACAAATGTCCCCACGTCGATCGGTACATATAAAAAGAACACGGATATCGCTACGCCTGCACCTGCGTTAATGCCTAAAATACCAGGGTCAGCCAAATCATTGCGCGTAACCCCTTGTAAAATAGAGCCCGACAAGGCTAGTGCAGCGCCTGCCAGCAGCGTAATCATAATGCGCGGCAAACGGATGGAAAAGAGGACAAAATCCTCTTTGAAAGTGCCTTGGCCGAGCAGGGTTGGCAGTAGTCTATCGTAAGATAGAGACGCGGGGCCCCATCCCATCCCGATTACGATTGTGACAATAATAAGCGCCGATAGGCCCCCTAAGATGAAGCGCTGTTTCTTAAGTAATGCAGTGTGAATCATGATAATGATTTGCCTCCTTTATGCACAATAAATAGGAAGAAGGGCAAGCCCATCATGGCCACGATTGAAGCTACTGGCGTTTCGTACGGTATGTTCATCGTACGGCCAAGCATATCGGCGAACAACATAAAGTTAGCCCCTAGTATGGCGGACATCGGGACAATAAAGCGATAGTCTGTTCCGACTAATGCACGTGCAATATGAGGAATCATAAGTCCGATAAAGATCATATTTCCGACCAGTGCAACAGAAGCGCCCGCAAGCAAAATAATGACAATAAACAAAATCGCTTTAACTAGTTTTGTATTTTGCCCCAAGCCAACAGCCACTTCGTCACTTAAACTTAAAATCGTAAGCTGTTTGGAAAGAAGCAGGGCAATGACAATCCCCACTATAATAAAAGGAACGATAAATTCTAACTGCTTCCATGAGGTGCCGACGAGGCCTCCTGACGTCCACATAGAAACATCTTTTGAAAGTTTAAAATAAATGCCGATCGCCTCAGCGATAGCGTTCAATAATGCGGTCACAGCCGCTCCTGCGAGTACAATTCGGAAAGGGGACATGTTTCCCTTTTTAATGGATACGATGCCAAGCACCATAGTGGCTCCGACGCCCGCACCGATAAAGCAAGCAACGATGATCGTTATGTAATTGGCAGTAGGCAGCCAAGCAAGCGCGATCGCTAAGGCCGCGTGTGCCCCAGCAGTTAAGCCGAGCAAGCCCGGATCAGCAAGCGGATTTCGTGTCATGCCTTGCATAATAGCGCCTGCTATCGCCAACGCAGCGCCAACAACGATGGCCGCGATTTCCCGTGGTAAACGGATTTCTCGAATAATGGACATCGAATCGCCTACGGCTTGAGTAGTTAAAGCTAACCATACTTCTTGTATAGAAGTATCTGCTGCCCCAACAACCATAGCTAACGCAAATATCGCCACCAGTGAGAGAAAGCCGGCAAAAAGTTTATAGCCAAATGGAATGGAACGTCGTTTATGTATTGTCATTGGTCTCTTCGCTCATCTTTCTGTTATAAAATAAAGGAAGAGGAATTCTTAAATTTAAGAATTCCCCCTCTTACGATTATTTTTTGCCGAGAAAGCTTTTAATAAAGAAGTCTAATTGTAATTCAAGCGTTAACGGATCATTGAAATAAAATTCCATCATATTCGCTTCGAACACTTTATTGTTCTTCACGGCTGGAATGTTCTTGTACGTATTCGTTTCTTGGAACGCAACCGTTGCTTCTTTATTTTTGCTGAAAATGATGTAGTCTCCTGCATATTGAGGAAGAACTTCAAGTGACAACGCGTAGTAGCCATCCTTCAACGCCATTTCCTTTACTTTTTCAGGCATCTTCAATTTCATTTCTTGATACAAAATTTCAGTGCCGCGGCCCCAGTTGTCGCCGTATACGTAAAGCTGCTTATCAAAGTTCTCGATAACAGATACAGTTGCATCTTCACCGATCTTAGCTTTAATGTCTGTTCCGGCCTTTTGTGCACGTTGCTTGAAATCATCAACCCATGCTTGTGCTTCCTTCTCTTTATTGAGAAGTTTACCGATCTCGACGTGCTGGGTTAAATAATCCACTTTACCGTACGTGTATGTGACAGTAGGTGCAATCGCCTTCAGTTTCTCAACATTTTTGACATTGGATAGTCCAATGATGAGATCCGGGTTCAATTCAATAATTTTCTCAATATTCTCATCCGACACTTCAGCTACATTCGTTAGCTTGTCCTTAAAACGTGGATTCTTCATCGTCCATGTATCCACACCAACAAGATTAACGTTCAAAGACATCACGTTACCCGCAAAGGATGACAAAACGACAACGCGTTTAGGATCAGCAGGAACGACAACCGGCCCATTTTCAGATTGGTACGTGATGGTGGTTGCTTGGCTTTCTTTAGCTGGCGTACTATTACAAGCACTCATAATGAGTAGCATGATGAATAGAAACGGAATGTATACTTTTTTCATGGTGTGCTCCCTTGAAATCTTATTGTGACAACGTCTGATAATGTTTGATAATGATTATCATTTACAATCTGATAATTAATATAATGGCAACCATGCGGGATGTCAATAGTGCCTGGAACTACAAAAAAAAGGGAATGGCATTTACTTTATTGAAAATGATATACAAGTAAGCTTTATTTTCAAAAAGTTACAGTTTAAATCGTATTATGCATTGACGTGGTAAAGTGGTCATGTTTTAATAAGTTATCATACTAACGTTTAAGGTGGAACTGATTATGAATGCTGTCTTATTGTCGTTAGGCGTCTTGTTCGGTTTAAGCTTATTGCGTGTAAACGTCGTGCTAGCGATGCTCGTCGCCACGCTGGTAGGTGGACTTACTGGGGGCCTTAATTTTGCTGGCATGACTGGAATATTTACAGAAGGACTTAAAAATAGTGCTGGCCTCGCGCTGAGTTACGCGCTACTTGGCGCTTACGCCGCAGGCTTAGCGGATACCGGCCTACCGGAGCGGCTCGTGAACGGTGCTGTACGGCTGATTAGCCGCAAGCAACGCGCCGAGGTACCTAGCATGGCCGCGCGGATGATTGTGTTGGCAGCGATTGCGCTGATCGCCTGCCTGTCGCAGAACGCGATTCCAGTGCACATCGCGTTCATTCCGGTGTTAATTCCGCCGTTGCTCGTGCTGTTCAACAAGCTACGAATTGATCGACGCGCAGCAGCCAGCGCGCTGACGTTCGGCTTAATTGCCCCCTACATGCTACTGCCTGTAGGATTCGGCGCCATCTTTCATGATACGGTAGCCACAAACATGACACAGAACGGACTTACCGTTGATGCAGCTATGCTGCCGCAAGCGATGCTCCTGCCGACGCTCGGTATGGCCGTCGGTCTCGTCGTAGCGCTTGCGTTCTCCTATCGGAAGCAGCGTGTATATAGCGACAGTACGGGAAATATGGTACATGCGAAAGCAAGCGGTGAACATGATACAACTCGCGAAGAATTTGTTGGTGCAGAAAAAGGAACAGGTACTAGTGCAATTGTTGGTGCGGGAACAGGTGCTGATGCAGCAACCGGAGCAGCCATAGGAACCGCTACAGGCGCAAGCGTTGGTACCGACAAGCAAGCAAAATCTCATGATCGTTGGATTGCAGCTACTGGGCTGGGCTCCGTTATCTCCATGTTAGCCGTACAACTTAGTACTGGCTCGATGATTTATGGCGCTGCCGCTGGCCTTGCTGTCCTGCTCCTCACACGTGCTGTTGCCTGGAAAAATGCCGACCGCGTATTTACGGACGGCATGCGCTCAATGGCTTACATCGGCTTCGTTATGATGACAGCGGCCGGATTTGGCGCTGTACTGCGCGCTACAGGGCATATTAACACCCTTGTAGAAGCTACTGCTGGTGCCGTTGGCGACAATCGGGCGCTTGCCGCCATCTTAATGTTAGCCATCGGCTTGCTCGTCACGCTCGGCATCGGTTCGTCATTCTCAACCGTGCCGATTATCGCTACCGTCTTCGTGCCGCTGTGCGCTGCACTCGGCTTCAGTACGCTAGCAACGGTCGCGCTGATCGGCACCGCCGCTGCACTGGGCGATGCAGGTTCGCCTGCCTCGGACAGCACGCTAGGTCCAACCGCGGGGCTAAACGCGGACGGCCAGCACGACCACATATGGGATACATGTGTGCCTACATTTTTGCACTACAACATCCCGCTACTCATCTTCGGCTTTATAGCCGCAATGGTGCTATAAATAGAAAGGCGACCGATTACATCATCATAATCGGCCGCCTTTTTTGTATGTTGGGAATGTGAACTGCACTTGTCCTTCCTGTATGGAATTACAAGGTTCAGTGTCTTTCAAATAGTGGACAGCTTTTTGGATCTAGGATGTATTAAAGCCTAAGCTGCCTCTACTCGACCGCCTCATCCATATCATATATCTAGTGCATAAATCCAAATTAGAGCACTACATATAGATACACGCACCGTACCCACTTCCGATTAACGCAGCCTATCTTATATCCCCCTGTTGTCCTCTTTTGTATAGACATTTTGTTGTTTTTCTACCACTAGAGGACATCTAAAGCACATTTGGAGTACATCACACGATCGACGGACATCTGAAACATATCTGGTGCACATCACATAATTGACGGACAGCTGACATCATTATCATCGAAGGCATCCTGACCGTTATATTTCCTTTCGCTGAAAGTAAGTTAATCCACCCACAAAAAATACGACAAAACCGCCAATGATAACGAGAAGTAACGTCTCCATCGATACATTAAAAGCTCCGTAGCTGTGCGTCTCGCGTGGCAGCATTGACAATGCAGGCTGGACCCATGGATAAAACGGGCCGAATCTCTCCGAATTGACGATAAGTAAATTCGGCATTGTCAGCATGACATTAATGGCCAGAGGTGCGGCAAAGCTGGACCACGCTACGGAGACGAACATTTGCAGCGCGGCAAGCGGCAATGTAGCCACCCAACTGTTGAAGCCACTGCGCACAAGCTCCGCCCAAGGTACAGGCGTTGCGAAGTCGCGCAAGCAGCCAATAGCCACGACACCGCTAATAAATAGTAGCTGTGTCACCAGCAGCATGAAGCTGACAAGTAGCATCTTCGTTATGTACAAGCTACTGCGCGACATAGGCAGCGCCAGCATCTGCTTCCATCCGCCGCCTGCATGCTCGTAGCGGCAGACGAAGGCCGAAAATACGCCCGCCAAAAGAGGCAAAAATAATAGCACGTGGGCTGCACCCATAACAGACAACAACATTGGCCACTGCATCTGCTCATCGCTACCCACGTTATACATCAAGCCGATCAGCGCGGCTAGGGCTGGGCTTACGAACATGAGCAGCCAAATGTTTGATCGGCGCAGCTTAATCCATTCTGAGCTTAGTAAGTTCATAAATGAAGTTATCGATCCCATGCTAGTTCACGTCCTTTCTGAAGAAGTGAATGACACTGAACCCATAGACAATAGCTCCTGCCGCCAACCCCGCCATAACAAGATGCTCCGGTACATGGCTCTTAATAGCTAGGTGTATCCATTTATAAGGAAACCAGTCTGGCATTGCAAATGAAAATAAGCTGACAACGGTTCCTAAAATGCCAACCGTTAAGGACACGGCTTGGTTACGCACAACGATAGACAGCCATAACTGAAGCGCTACAATTGGCATTGCTGCTCCAAGCGGATAAAAGCAGTTGCTCAACAGCTTAGTCCAAGGCACTTCCCAACCGAAGCCAAGCCCGACGCCTAAGATAACGGTGCCCACTACTAGCAGTAAGCAAGAAACAAACAGTAGGATCAAGCAAAGGATCAGCTTTGATGTATATACACTAGTGCGCGATATAGGCAGCGCCAGCACTTGCTTCCAACTATGTTGCTTATGCTCAAGTCCCGCAATCATCGAAGCCACAAGCGTAATACCGAACAACAGGGCTACCATAGCTAACGAACTTACTTGTTCTAGTAAAGCCCCCCACAAATCAGAGGCATACCTAGTAACTAAATAGTCGTATCGAATACCGAAATTTAGCGCCTGCAAGCTAATGACGCCAAAAGGACCTAAAAAGATAAGTACCCATATCCATGTACGGCGTATTTTAATGAAGTCCGAGGAGAGCACCCTGCCTAGGCCTATCATAGTATGCTCTCCTTCCCCGTCATCGCCAAGAACAGATCCTCTAGCGACTGGCGCTTTTCCTCTACCCGATAAACATCATGGCGTTTATGTACAAGCTGCTCGACTAAGGCAGCTATCTTCGCATCTGTCATGTTGTCGAGCATAATAGCACCGCTCTCAAGCTCGGCTGAACATCCAGCAGCTGACACTGTCCGAAACGCTTGCTCGGGATCGGACACGACAAGGCGCACACGGTGTTGCGCCCGACTTTGCAGCGCTGCTATTGAATCTTGAAACATGAGTCGGCCCTGCTGAATAATAGCGACGCGGTTAGCCATTTGCTCCACTTCACTCAGCAGATGGCTAGAAACGAGTACCGTAATGCCGTGTTCCTGCGGCATGCTTTTGATCAGTTCCCGAATTTCCAAAATGCCGGATGGATCTAAACCGTTTGTCGGCTCATCTAAAATGAGTAGTTCTGGGTTTCCTAATAATGCTGTCGCAATGCCGAGACGCTGCTTCATCCCCAACGAAAAACCTTTGACTGGGCGTCGAGCTTCCTGTGTAAGCCGCACAATGGACAGTACCTCACTAATGCGCGACTTCGGCACATCCAGTATGCGTCGAACGGTCTCCAAGTTCTCCATGGCCGTTAAGTGACCATAATAAGAAGGGTACTCTACAAGCGAACCGACCTTTTTCAAAATTTCCATACGCTGCTGATGCAGCTCTTTTCCGAATATGCGAATATTGCCCTTTGTCGGGCGAATTAACCCAAGCAGCATGCGGATCGTTGTCGTTTTCCCAGCCCCGTTCGGGCCTAAAAATCCGTATATGTCACCACGCTTTAATTGCAGCTTCACGTTATCGACCGCCCGACGAGAGCCGTACTGCTTGGTCAAACCGTCCGTTTCAATCATCATTTCACTCATCGTTATCACCTCGGTAATTAGCTTACAACCGGCAGGTTAAACGAAGAGTACGCTATGTTTAAGTTTCGTTTAATTTCAAGTCTGTTTGTTGAAAAAAGACCACCTGTGTTCCGTCCACACTACTGCGCAGCTCCCACTGCAAGTCCATTTCGCGCATCATCATTGACACAATCGTAAGGCCGATGCCCGCGCCTTTGTCTTCCGATGCGGCCTGAATGCCCGGCCCTCGATCTTCTATGATAAGCGCCAATGTATGACGTACGGGGAGATGTGCAGACGGTGTGCCATCTCCTGTGAGCTTCTTTGGACGATGCGTGGCCTGCGCATCTCGCCCTGCGGCTTCCACCGGAGAATGCGTGGCTTGCGCATCTCGCCCTGCAGCTTCCACACGAATGCCGATATAGCGCCCCGAGACAGCGTGGCGCATTATATTTTGAAACAAGTTGTCTAGTATTCGCTTCATCCACAGCGGGTCAACATTCCACATGAGAGGTTCGTCTGGTAGATCGACGTGTACTTCCAGTCCTTCTTTTTCCCAGATTGGATACCAGCTTGCCGCGCTTGTACGAACTAGGCGCAGGATATCAAGACGCTCTGGATGAAAGGGGTACTTTTTTGCTGAGAGCAAGGTGTAGGAAAATAAATTGTCTACAAGTTGCCCCACATCATCCACCTTAGCATCAATTAATGCGAGCGACTGCTTTCCTTTTGCAGACAGCACTTCATCACCCAAAGAGTGGGCGTGCCCCCTGATCGTCGTCAATGGCGTTCGGAGATCGTGTGACAAATTGGCAATTAGCTTTTTCCGTAATTCCTCTTCTTCTCGCTCCCGTTCACGACTCGTATGTAGCTCGCCAATCATCTGATTGAACGCTTGCTCTAAGCGTCCGATTTCATCCCATTTTTTAACCTCGACTGGGTGTGGAAATCCGCTATCATCTGTTGTCGTCATGGCCTCCTCCAAATGGACGAGTCGCTTGCGCATATGATAGAAGAACAGCCAAGAAGCTGTCACGAAAGCAATAAATATAACCGCGATGACGATGACAATTTCGGTCGTTCCGTATAAAGAATCTTCTTTTACCATAAGGGAACGCTCAATTTGGATGGCAATAAAGCCTTGCTTGGGGTCTTTGCCGATGAATGCAATAGATGTAAAGGGATTTCCATCATACGTTTGCTTCACAAAATGAATACTGTCAGCGGCGCTCCACTGTTGTGGCAGATCGCCTCGCTCCGGCAGCGCAAGCTGCGTGTGTCCCGTACTGTCCACCCAGAAAAACTGCGCCTTCGGATACTGGCGCTTCATTTCATGCAATGCGAGCTTAATCTCCTCAGGAGCGATAGCCTTGAGCTTGCCAGCAGTTTGATGCCATTCCTGCTCTATCCTTTCCCCATTGGCATAAATATTTTTCGCTTCATGATCATTCTGGTCGGATAACAAAAGCGGTAAATTCGTGATAAGGGCGGTAATCGGAAATACAAGCGGCCACACCAAAAGTGCGCCCAACACAATAAGCATATATTTAGCTAGCATCGAGCGAAAGAACGGAACCTTCATCTGTTCCAGCTTCATTGCTTCACTCGGTAGCCGATGCCGCGTATCGTTTCAATAATGTCTGGTTCCCCAGGATTGCGTTCTAGCTTTTCTCGCAAGTGTCGAATATGTACCATGAGTGTCTTATCGCCATCGATGTAAGACGCGCCCCATACGCCTTCATAAAGCTGTTCTTTCGTCAAAATTTGATTCGGATGGCGCAGCAGATACGAAAAAATATGATATTGCTTGCCTGTAAGTGCAATTTCAGTCTCTGTGTTGTTGTCTACGATGCGGTTCTCTTCGAGGTATATGTGTAAGTGCTTGAGCTTGATCATGGCAGGTGTCTGTTTCTCGAAACGGCGCAGTAGCACTTCGATTCTTGCTGCTAACTCATCAGGATGAAACGGCTTCGTTACGTAATCGTCGGCAAACTGCAATCCGTGCAACTTATCGTCAATGGCGGTGCGCGCAGATAGCATGAGGATAGGCGTATGCGGGAACTCCTTTTTTAGCCGCTGTCCGACTGTGAATCCATCTAAACCTGGTAGCATCACGTCTAAAATAGCGAGATCACATCCGCCTATAACTTGGAGAGCTTGTTCCCCAGAGGTCAGCCAGTGGACATCGTAGCCTCGATCAATTAAGTACGCGCTCGTCCATGAGCCAATTTCACGGTCATCTTCAATATATAACAACTTTTGTTTTGTCATGGCGCAATTCTCTCCCATCGTCTCTGAATCAAGGTGATTTGTGTTGAAACGTATACATGAACAGATGGTTGTTGCTTTAATATCCGTAGCAGCAGCGTGCATTTTCTCGCAGCAATACGGCGGCTTCCTGTTCTGTTATCCTTTGCAGTCGGGCCCAATATGCCGCCACATCACGGACCATGGTTGGAACCGTAACTGTTCCAGTGAACTCACCCTCAAACGGCCATGGCCCATCCGTTTCGGTCATGACTTGCGTAATCGGATAGCGTCGTGCTAGCGCTTGAATGTCTTCCTCATATGTAATATCCGGTGTGAACGAAATAAAATAGCCGTTAGCAGCCATCCGCTCTACCGTATCGGCGTCCCCCTTAAACCAATGAAAATGCGCTTTGCGCACGTTATGCCGCTCTAGTAAATCACATACTAGCGGCGCGTCGTCATAGACGGCATGCAGCACAATGGGCTTGTTCCAAGCAGCCGCCCGCTGAACAAATTGCTCTAACAGCTCCACGTAGGGCTCGCGACTAAATACATTCCCTTGCTTTGCCGCCGCTTCCCGCTCGTAATAAGGCAACCCCACTTCACCTACCGCAGCCATCTCTGCTTGGTGGACATCCATCCAAGCCAGCAGTTCTGCCACTTCGGCATCCGTTGGCAGCGCCTGCTCCGGATGGAAACCATATGCAGGCAGCACCCGCTGCGGGTAACGACGTGCCCATGCTTGCGTCGCTTGGCTAGACTTAAGCCCCATCGAGACCGCTACGACATAATCAAGCGGAAGTGTATCGTCTTCAAGCAGCTGAATGATCGCTGCTTGTGCTGCCCCTGAATACGTATCCAAATGAATATGCGCATCGACGTATGCCGACTTCTTTGTAATATCTACATGGCTGCTTTGCATACTTACATCTCCTTAAACGATCGGATAATCATTCCTTTTTAATTCCGTAAGCGTTGCCTAAGCGTTACGTAGAAAGTCTCTCCCGAAGCTGCGGGCGCAGCTCCTGCTTTGTAATGACTTGCGCCTTGTTAATAAGCTGAGCATGCAGCAAATCGAAAGCCTGCTCGCCAATTTCGCGGCTTGAATTCGTAACCGTTGTAATGTCGAGCAATTCGCCTGTCTGTTGATCGTCGCAGCCGACTACTGCTAGGTCACGAGGAATGTCGATCCCGCGCTTCTTCGCCGCGGTCACAATGCCAGCCGCAATATGGGTGCATGCGGTCAGCAGCGCTGTTGGGCGCGTCTGCGGCTGCATGTGCTGCCATTTGTCCACAACCTCGCTGCCGTCTTGGAAAGTTATGCAGCCTTCAAATGCCCACGCAGCCGCTGGGGCGACCTCAATGCGCTGCATAGCATCGAAGTAAGCTCGTCTGCGATGACGGCTATTGAGGCTGTCCGCTCTGCCGATGCAGTAACCGATATGGCAATGTCCTTTTTCGATTAACACATTCATGCCCATCAAAAAGTTGCGGTAGTGATCGGTATATACACTCGAAATACGCTCCGAGTTCGTCATTTCACACGTCACAATAGGGCCAAATTGCGTATAGGGCTCAATCGCTTCATATTCATTTAAATGGGCGCACATAATGACACCGTCCATCTTTTTCATTTTCAACATTTCCAGTACTTCTAACTCTTTATCCGCACGATAGTCGGTCTGGCACACCATCAAATAATAGTTATGGCGGGTAGCTTGCTGCGCAATCCCAGCCAAAATGGAGTTGTAATAATGATTGCTAACAAGCGGCAGGATGACACCGATGACGTTCGTCTTCCCTGTTACGAGATGAATCGCATTTGAGTTAGGTAAATAGTTGAATTGTTTGATTATATTTAAAATTTCGGCTCGTTTCTGTTCGTTTACGTAGGGATGGTTGTTAATGACTCGAGAAACCGTAGACACGGACACGCCAGCCATTTGCGCGATTTGCTTAATATTGTACATGTCAATGTCTCCCTTCTCATCCCTTTAGTATAACGGGACTACAGGTAAATTGTAATTCAACGCTTGCTCTGGAAAGGTTACCACAGTTTATAGTAAGTTGTATGTCATTAAAAGGGAGCATCGTTACTATGCGCATTCAATTAAAGCACTTATTTTTTATTGGCGGCTTACTTATTCTTGCCCTAGGCATCAACATGATGACCACCGTCACTTCGTTCGGGCTTAGTCCGTACGATTCTCTGTTTATCGCTTTGTTTCAGAACTTCGGCGTTAGTATAGGCTTCTGGATGTTTATGATTAATTTCGTGTTTACGATTGTGGTGTGGGTGATGGACAAAAGCTATCTCACAATCGGCACGATATTGACGATGATTCTGATTTCGGTGTTTGTTGATGCAATCGGATCTGTGCAGGTGCTGATGGATATGATCCGTTCCTTTCCTAAGCTGCTTACACTTGTGCTCGGCAATATATGCATTGGAACGGGGATCGGCATATATGTCGCTTCGCGCGTAAGTACAGCTCCGCAAGAAGCGTTCGTACTCGTTGTGTCCGACCGAACCAAATGGACGTTTCGCAAAACGGAAATTATGTTGGCCTTTATCTTTTTGGCTGTGAGCTTCTCGCTAGATGGCCCGATTTATTTCGGCACGATCGTGCTGTCGTTTACGACGGGCTGGATTATTCAAGCAGCCCTCAACGTAGGTGAACGCGTGCTGCAAAAGGCGCAGAAACAGCCGCAATCGGCCTAAGAGGTTACTTGGTTCTTGCGCCCATTATTCTGGGCCAAGGTAGGCAAATGATACAAAAATCGCTCTCTTCTTGTTCAGTAAAGTACGGTATAGGTACGGGCTGAATCTTTTAGAAAGAGCGATTTTTTTGTCGTGTTATATGTTCAGCCAAGCATCCAAACGCTTTTTCTGCCTTAAATGATGCCTAACGTGCATTAAAATGTGATCATACCATTCTATCGCATTGATATGTCCAAAATAAGGATGCTCCACTTTTCGATCAGAATCAATCTTCTCCAATTGGGGTGCCAAATCCCTCATTTCCTGCGCGAAAGCTTGAAGCCGTTCCTTCAATTCTTCTTTGCTCGTCGGCTGAAACGCAGTATGCTCAGCAGATTCCGGCACCTTCGCACGAATGGGTGGTATGGAGCCTAACATAAAGACCACTTTCCCTTTCCACGTCTTCGTGGCCCCGGGCATCTTAGGAGCATCTACACATTTTTTTAGCGCAGCTATTTGCAACAATCCGGTTTCTATAATGTGATTGTACATTTCACCTAGTGACCATTGTTGTGCGGACGGCTTCTTTACTAGTTGCTCAAATGTATACGTATCAAGCGCATGCTCGTACTGTTGCATAATAGATAAAAATTGGCCAAGTATTCGCTTCTGCTTCACAAGTCCATCCCCTTAGCGTGTGGCACCCATAATTAAGATATGTTTCCTTCAAAAATGAAACAAAAAAATTATACCATGTTCACATTCAGCTAAGACATCTTCGTTTCGGTTTGAATATAGCGCAGCAGTTCTGCTAAATCGCGCTTCATGTGTAGGAAGCGCGGCTCTTGCGTCAACTGTTCTGTGCGGGGACGAGCAAATGGCACTTCGATCCGCTCCAATACACGGGCTGGACGATTGGACAGCACGTAAATCGTATCGGACAACAGCAGCGCTTCTTCGATGCTATGTGTAATAAACAGGACGGAGCGGCGATTGCGCTCCCACAAATCAATGAGCCAGCGCTGCATATCGCTGCGCGTCAGTGCGTCCAACGCGCTGAACGGCTCGTCGAGCAGCATCAGCTCTTGCGGGCTCATTAGCGCCCGCAAAAAGGCGACGCGCTGCTGCATCCCGCCAGATAGCGTATGCGGGTACGCCTGCTCGTAGCCGCGCAAGCCGACATTGGCGAGCCATTGACGCGCTTCGGCGCGGGCTTCGTCTTTGGCGCGGCCGGCAATTTCCTGCGCCAAGATCACGTTGTCCTCGATGGTGCGCCACGGAAAGAGCGCAGGCTGCTGCGGCATGTAGCTGATGTGTCCGGTCTGACCGGACACTTCGCTGCCGTGTACATGAATGCTCCCCGCATCAGGGCGCAGCAAGCCGCCGATCAGATGAAACAGGGTACTCTTGCCCGAACCGGACGGGCCGATAATCGATACAAACTCTCCTTGCTTCACTGTCAGCGAAACGTCGTTCAAGACATGCAACGGCTGACGATGCGCATCTTTGAAAGATTTGCTCACTTGCGATAGCTCTAACGCAGACAGCGCTGATACTGGTGCCCGCTCCACTAAAGCAGCTGAGGCAACCGTTGATTCCTCTATGGACTCAGACGCTAACTCTCGTTGATTTTGTGTGGCTTCGACTAACTTGTTATCCATACTGTAGTTAACCTCCCTTCATTGCACTCAGCGGGTTCATTACGCTCATTGTGCGCATCGCACTCATGGCACTCATGGCACTCGTCGTACTCATGACATTCATGGCATTCATGACGTTCATGACGTTCATGACGTTCATAGCGTTCATGACGATCCCACCTAGCGCGTTCATCTTTCAACTTTCATCGTTCACTTTTCACGGTTCATCGTTCATTTTCGGCGTTTATCTTTCATCTGCATCGTTTATCTTTCATCCGCATCGTTCATCCGCGTTGATTACACGCGATCCTTTTCCCGCCACCGCACTGTGTATCGCTCCAACACACGAATAAGCGCGAACATCGCGAGACTAAGCATAACGATAATCGCAATCGCGACAAAAATGCGATCCGTCCGAAACGCTGATTTTTGCAACATTAAATAATGGCCAATGCCCTTATCTGTTCCGATCCACTCCCCGACAATGGCACCCATTACACTGTAAGCAGCAGCAATTTTCAGACCTGAGAACAATGTCGGTAAAGCATGCGGAAACTCTAGCTTCCAAAATAACTGCGTCCGACTCGCCCCAGCCATGCGCATGTATTGCAGCATCGTGCGATCCGTCTGCATCAGCCCATCCATCGCTGCGATACATATGGGGAAAAAGCAGACCAGCGTAATGACGATCACTTTCGGCAGCAAGCCGAAGCCGAACCAAATGGCGAGCAGCGGTAGCAAAGCGATACTCGGCACATTTTGCGTAATAATAATGAGCGGATAAATAGCACGCTTTAACCATGGAATCGAGTGCAACACAAAAGCGAGCAGTAGGCCAACTACTGTGCCTGAACTGAAGCCGACCAGCATAAGCTTCATGGTTGCCCACGTATGCATCGCCAGAGAAGGCGCACTCTTGTAACCCTCTACCACAATGTCGAGTGGGCTTGGTAGCAACCATTTTTCCACTTGGAATACGATGATACCCAATTGCCAAATCATTAAAAAGAGCAGGACCGCCACAATGGGCGGCCCCGCCTTCGTCAACCGACGTCTGTTCATGGCCGATATTTCTCCGATAATGTATCCATCGTAATGCCAGATGGCATGTACAATATTTTCACTTGTGAAATGACATTCAAACTGCCCAGCGCAATCATCGCTTCGTTCATCTGCTCGATCACTTTCATTAACTCGCCAAGCTCACCTTCCATCGTCGTTTCCAGCGGTCCGACTTGGTGTTTGACACCTGATTGCTGAATGATTTCTATCGCGCGATCAACATATGGAATAACGTCTTCCCCGTTTTTAGTCTTCGGAATAATTTGAATGCTTACTAAGCTGTTCGCCATATCTGCTCTCCCCTTCACCTGCATGATGTTATTTCACATGATTTATGGCAAAAAATCGTTCGTAAACGCTTTGTCCACATCAATAGCTTGTTCCAGCAACTTGTGCTGCAGCAGCCAGTTCATATAATTGTCCCACACACTGCGTTTCTGTTCCCCCCAGCGTGGAGCATCGTCTTTATATTTCGGCGCAAGCCACTGTTGCGACTTCATCACAAGCTCTTTGTTCAAATCAGGCACTGCCTTCAACAACATGTTAGCTGCATCTTCTGGCTTGTCGATCGCAAGCTGGTAGCCTTTAGATGTTGCACGCATAAAGGCCTTGATCAGTTCTGGATCAGCCTTGATTAGCCGTTCATTAGTGGCCAGCACAGGCGTATAATAGTCCAACTTGTCCGAATACTGATTGACATACATCATATCAACAGGTTCATTGCGTAGCTCTGCTTCAATGCCTGTCCATGCATAGAAGATCCAAGCAAAATCAATGTCCTTTTTCGTTGCTGTGAAAAAGTCGACATCGCCCATGCTTACGTTCTTCACTTTGCTGTAATCAGCGCCCTCTTGCTCCATAATGGAGCGCAGCACCGCTTCTTCGACGGGGGAGCCCCAGCCGCCGTAAGTTTTGCCTTCAAAATCTTTTGGCGTCTTTATCTTTTTAGCTGTTGGCGCAGCAAAACCAGACGTATTATGTTGAATAACGGCCGCGATCGACACGATTGGCACGTCCTGCGTTCGTGCTTGCGTAATGCTTTCTTGATAGCTTACACCAAATTGAGCTTCGCCAGAGGCAACCAGTGCATCAGCACCCGCTTGTCCAGGTGGAATAATCTCGACATTCAGGCCTTCTGCCTCATAAAAACCTTGGTCCTTTGCAACGTAAAGCCCTGTATGATTCGTGTTCGGCGACCAATCGAGCACCACTTTAATGTCGCGCATCCCCTTCGCTTTATTGCTGTCACCATCTTGGTTACCTTGTGTGCTACCTGTTTGGTTACCAGTTGACGGTTGTGAGCTGGAAGCTCCGCTTCCGCAAGCTGACATGGCAAACGCCATCATGATCGTCAGCGCGAGCAGCATGCCGCGCTTCCACGGTGTACGTGTATGATGTTGCATAAGTTCAGTTCCCCCTGTACAAGTTGTAGTTGATTCTTGCTGCATTCGACTGCCACACGTCCGACATCAACACGCTGCATGCGTAACCACTATATGTCCATTTTCCCCAAGTGGCTCACATGTTAAATCTGCTCTAAGCTCGGCTTGCAATCGCAAAAAAGAGCGCCCCATCTGGGACGCCCTTGCCATTTATATGTGCGTATATGTTAATCCGCGTGGTCATGGTTCTGTTATAACCATACCTTGTCTCTTCATCATATGCTTCCTAAAAAAGTGAACCAGCATGGCTCGTAATGGCATTGCCATCCATCGTTAGCGCCTATCGCCTTGCTTCTAGCTCTGAGCTCTTAACTTGTAACTCTCAGCTTACCGCTTGCGATTTGCAGCTCATCGACACCATTATCCATCGCCCCCCTATTTGGGAGCCATGTAGCAATTATTTGCTCATACGCTGTTGTCTTTTTTAGTAGCACACATGTTACGACGCGGTTCAACGTCTTTCCTACGCTGGCATTACCCAGATCAGGTCTAAGGGTCGGTGTCTTACGGAACACATTCTCAGCTGGCCATATCCCAGCTCCCCTAGCATGCTTATGTAATTGTCGAATGTTGTAGATTCCTTGTTCAACGTAAATTATAGCCCTCGTTGTCGGGAAAGTCCAGCCGTGTTAGCCGCGCTATCCGTGAATCTATTGCGGCACTTCTTGAATGTGTGACATGATGATAAGCAACACTACCTTTAATAGGAGAATTAGCGATGACGATATCTCGCAAGGAACAACGAGCTGCCCGCACGCGCATCGAGCGGCTATGGGCAGCCCACAAATACGACATCATGGCCCGCGGCTACCGCTATTATAAAGAAGTCGCGCTCATGTTCCGGCACGCCACTACGATGGAAGAGCTGCTCGATATTGAAATCCGAATATCTGGCTTGCGCCATTTACCATACACGACGAAAGGTTTGCGCACATCGTTGGAGCATATGTGGGGTTATGTTAAAAAGCACGCGACGGTAGCGGAGCGTACAACGTATGAGCAGCTGACAGCAGCACTATGGGACGCAATGCATGCTCAAGAAAAGGCTGACGGAGCATGGATCAGCGAGCAGCAACCTTTGCCTGTGGAAGCACGCAGTGTGCTTCATCACCTCTCACAATTAGCTAACAAATATGAAATCATGTATTTGCAGACGACGTTCCAGCAATCTTTCGAGTAAATATCTAAGGCGAAAATTGACATGATTCGACATTTTTCTTTGCTACCTAGGCAACGTTATGGTAACATCAACCTCAGAATGTATGATTTTTGCAACGGACATTTCAACAGGAGGATTGACCTACACCATGAAAGATGTACTCATAGGTAGCGCCGTCTCTGCGTTGTCTACCGGATTGGGCGCAGTGCCTATTCTATTTATGAAGCGGATGTCCCACCATTGGCGAGACATATTGCTCGCTTATACGGCGGGCATTATGACGGCCGCTTCCATGTTTAGCTTACTTCCAGAAGCGCTTGCCCTTTCAAATGTATTTGTGATGTCTATCGGCTTGTTGCTCGGCTGCTTTGCCTTGCTGCTACTGGAACACTTTATACCTCACGTCGATCTAGAGAACACGGAACAACGAATGACGACGTTTAATTTGGAACAGAAATCATTTCTAATCATAGCGGCTATTACGCTGCACAACTTACCGGAAGGCTTATCGGTCGGTGTCAGCTACGCAAGCAACGCAGGCGAACTCGGTCCGCTTATTGCGTTCTCGATTGGCTTGCAGAACATGCCGGAAGGCTTTCTTATCGCGCTTTTCCTCGTTCACCAGAACGTAAACCGCTGGAAAGCACTCGGCATTGCTACATTAACGGGCGCTGTCGAAATTGTGACAGGACTCCTTGGTTACTCCCTCAGCTCAGTCGTGGGCGACCTCGTGCCGTACGGCTTGTCGTTTGCTGCTGGGGCAATGATGTTCATCGTGTACAAGGAGCTTATTCCTGAAAGCCACGGTGACGGGCACCAGCGTTCAGCTACCGTATCGTTCATCATGGGTTTAATTACGATGATTAGTTTGACCGAATGGTTTTAAACCTTACAAGCGTTGGCGTAGGGTTACAAAAAAGACGCGTACATCCTTGATCACCTTGTCAGGCGAATCAAGACTGTACGCGTCTTTGCTTTATTGCACCTCATCGCGCACTTTGAAGCTGCGCGCTGCATACAAGACCGGTGTCGATACGACCGACAACACGAGCTTAATGAGGTAAGTTGTAATTAGAATTTGGATCCAAATATCCCATGGATACAGCTCGGAAAAGGCAAACGCAATCGTACAAAACACGAGCGAATCAACGAATTGGCTAATGCCCGTACTTACGTTACTGCGAATCCATAGCTGTCCTGTGTTCGGAAATTTAGCTCGCACCTTACTGAACAGATGCACATCGAGAAACTGGCTAATCAAATAAGCCGACAAGCTTGCAATCGCGATTCGTGGCAAGAAGCCAAAAATCGTTTCTAGTGACGGCTGCGCAAAGTCAGTCGCCTGCGGCGTAAACGCCAATGCCATCTGCATAATGACGGTCGTCATGATCAAGGTGAAGAAACCGAACCAGATCGCACGACGGGCTTCCTTCGGCCCGTACCGTTCATTAAGCAAATCAGTCGTTAAGAACAATGTCACATTGGCCGTGTTTCCTAACGTCATCACGATGCCAAACATATCAATTGTCTTAAGCACTTGAATATTAGCAATTACGGTCATAACGCCTATCCATGCGTATAAGCCGTACTTACCGAACATGCGGTAACAAATAAGGAAGAACGCAAAGTTCGTCAACACGAACAGAACGCCCCACAAAAAATTATACACGAAGAGTTCCCCCTTAGTTTTGATAACGCGGGATGGTTACGAACCGCGGGGCTCACCTTGTGCGCTTCTTCGTACGCCAAGCGTGAACACAGGGCACTACTGTATCACATCTTTGACTCTATGCCAAGCTGTCGGCAATAAGTCCATATATTACCACATTAGCATGAGCAAGTTGCCCGCAACAAAAAAATCGCACATCTGGCTGCCGAATAAATCGGCACCTGCGATTTAGTTGCTAGACTATTTTTTACTTGGCCACTTTCCACCATTCCAACTCGTGTAGCGACTCTATTTGTTCTCCATTGTTATAACCCGATTTCAAATACGAAATCGCACGCTCAAACATACAAATCTGTGAACGATAATCAATTAGACCCAATTGTAGCGATAACATTTGCGGTGGTGACAAGATTGTCTTCGATTCTTCATAGACCGCTTCTAGCTGTTGCAGCAGCGATTGACGAAGCTCTAGCGTCTCTTCTAACCAACCCGTTACTTCTTGAACGTGGGCAAAGCCCCCGAAATATAAGCGCGCTAGCACATCCGAACGATAGAGATCCGGCTGAACGGGCGAAGCAAGATATTGCACAAACTTCTGCCTACCTTCATCGGTAATCGAATACACATGCTTATTCGGCTTACCTTCTTGAATAATCGTTTCTTTCCTAATATGTCCCGCCTTCTCTAATTGCTTTAGCGTCGGATACACCGATCCATAACTCGCATCAAAAAAATGAGACAAGTTCAGCTCGTATGCCTGCTTAATATCATAACCAGATTTCGGGCCTTGCATGAGCAGACCGAGCACGATGTCTTTCGCTTGCATGTTCCCACCCCATTGTTCGTCTACTATTCATTATTTGGAATAATGTACCATTGTTAATATCATTTCTATTTTATAAGATTACCCGCTAATGTGCAAAAAAAGGAATTCAGTTTCAGGGGATACATGCACAAACGCAGCACCTTTTTTAAAATACGTACATAATAAGTACACTTGCCTCATTTATCGTTACATACAGATGGCATCATGAGGTTAGATAGAAGTTCAGGCTGCATTTATATAAAATGGAGTTAAGTACTTTTTGGTTAAACCATATAAATAGCAAGTTGCTGTTAAAAATGCGAGGAGGCCTTCGATGAACCGGATACTTTTACAGGACACGTATCAACAGCTGGGAGACGTTCTTTCTCCAGTAGCCAACATCGCACTGCAAGCCGGCGTGGACGAGCCTATGCTGCTTGAGCTGGCAACTATGCTGTTAGCGCATGATATACAATCGCAGGAACGGTTCGCACTGCTAGGCTGCTACGCATTACTGCTGCAAGCGCTGCGCACGCATCAACATGTGCCTCTGGCGGAGGCGGATGCCGCCAAAGCGGTGCTTGATGGCGATTATTTGCTAAGTATGTATTATCAGCACGCCGTCCGTAACGGCTTGACGAATCTGATCAGCTACTTAGCCACAACTGTCAAACGCGTGCAAATTCACCGTGTAGCAGCGCTCGACGCTAGTCTGCTGCTTCACCAGCGAATGAGCCGCTATGTACAAAAGTCGTATAAGAGGTCTGCCTATGAAGTTATATAACGATTCATCGAACGATTCATTAAGCGAGCCCTTACACATTTCGCTGCGCAAAATAAATCGCCACTTGGAGCGGATCATTCTATTTGACCGCGATCTGCCATCACGCTCCATCATTGCCCGCAACGTTCTAGGGCTTATCCGTGCTGGCGGGAAGCGGCTACGACCGATGATGACTATCGTCGGTAGCCGTTTCGGCCAACACGCCGAATCTAACGAAATCTACCGCCTAGCAGCAGCACTTGAGCTTATTCATGTCGCATCGCTTATCCACGATGACATCTTAGATCAAGCGCCAATGCGGCGTGGCGAACCTGCACTTCATTATAAAACGGACGTATATACCGCCGTCCATATCGGTAATTATGTGATGTGCCGCATTATTGAGCTCATGACTGCATACAGCAGTGAAGTGGAACCTTATTTGCACAACTTAACATCGGTCACGACGGCACAGCTATGCTTGGGTGAATATCAGCAAATGCAGCACCGCTTCAACTTTGATGTGACGCTTGACCAATACTGGGAGAAGACGCGCAACAAAACGGCGCACTTAATGGCTTCCTGCTTACAGCTCGGTGCTTCGATATCGAAAGCAGACACCGATGTCATTCAACAACTGTACACCTTTGGTGACTGTATCGGGATGGCGTTTCAAGTCCACGATGATGTGTTGGACTTTGCCCAGTCAGCCGCAAAGCTCGGCAAACCTGCGGGCACGGATCTGCGCAACGGTCACATCACGTTGCCTGTTATGCTCGCTATGGAGCACCAGCCGATAGCTGACAAGTTGCGGCGCTTGCATGCGAATGCGCCCGCTACTGCCTTTGACGAAGCTGTAGCGCTCATCAGAGAAAGCGACGCGCTAGATCGCGCCTTGGAGATGAGCAACCGCTTTATGGATCAAGCATGGGGGATAACAGAGGAGCTACATTCGTTTCCAGCAAGCCACGATCTACAGCATATTTGGACGTATTTTAAAAATCGCGAGCAGTAGCCGTTTTCCGCCTAAATTCGTACAATGCTTACAACTTGTACCGTTTACTCTAGTGCCTGATGGGGCAAGGTGGTATTATGTAAATATAGATAGTCTCAATTTGAAACAGTCATACCAGCTGTCATCGCACATCTCAGATAAGGGGGATCGATTGTGAAGCCTCGGCGTTTTGTTATTGAAGCCGTCATGTTAGCGGTGTATGGACATTTACTTGCTCCACACCGCCCTGTACAATACATCATTCCATATACGACCATTAGAGAACTGTACGAAATACGGCAAAGTGGAGAGCATGTCTTGCCTGATCCAGAGGAAGATATGCATGCAAAGGAAAAGATTGAGGAATTAATTTCTTATTTCGAAAGTGAACTGAATCGCAAAAAAATTGAACGAGCCTTGTCTGTTCCATGGCGACAAAGCTCCCCTTTATTGTTGCATGCCAACGTATCTTGCATCATCTTAAATGCAGTCGATAGCGCACGTTACGGCGAACTGTTCGATCCGGTTGAGACTGAGCTTATCTTAACGTCAACTCGCGAGCAAGCTCCATTGCTTACGGATCAGTTCGAATTTTTAGAGCGGCTCATCAACAATGAAGTTCCGATTCCGATTTATGATATTGACGATTTTGATTATGCGCTAGAGCAAGACGAGCCGCATCGCGACTCGGGAGCTACTACGTAAATAGACCGATAGCAGGTTGCAAATGTAGGGGATGTCTCAACCGTCATTGAACATGACAGCGAGACATCCCCTTCAGCTTGATTCCTACAAATAAACAGCTTCCAGCTTGGCCTCTTTCAGCGCCCGCAACCATTTTATTTCTCGGCTCAGCACTTCAAACGGCTGAGGCCCGAACCACTCCAAGGATGCAAAATGATCCGTATGATCAATATGATCAATAATCGGTTCGTAATTTACGGCACCCTCAGCTAACGGTACCATCCCCGTGCGGTTACCACTCGCAGCATATACATTTTGCGGCTGGAACACATGCAAATGCTCGGCAGCGCTAATATTTTTCAAATGATAATGCTTGACCCACGGTGCTAACTGCTTGTAACTATCAATCGGATCTGCCCCTGATTCCCACATGTGTAAGAAGTCGAGATTAATTTGCAAGGCATCGTGACGAACTTCGTCCAATAGCTGTAACGTAGAACTTAAATTGTCGCTCAACGTATTCGGATGCGTCTCCGCCAATAAGGAGAACCCATGCTCCTGACACAACTCGCACAACATGCGCAAATGGCGCACATAGCGTCCACGGTCCGTTGTCGTTACACCGTTGCTTGGCTGCTGTCCAGCGAACGTTCGTATTTTGTTGACGCCGAGCCATTTGCCAATCTCAATCAACTTCAAACATTTATCCAGCGTTACATCCATATAGGCTGACGGCGATACATCTAAATAATCGCTAATCATCGCTACACTTAGCTGCTGCTTGCGCATCCACTGCAATTGCTCCTCTGTGCGCTCACGCTCAGACTCGTACAAGTGAAGGGCGTGAATGCCCCACAACTCGATCCCGTCAAACGTCTGCTCACGGGCAAATTGAACGATGTCTGCAAAAGAGACAAGATGATGTCGAAAAGAAATGGTACACAACGAGTATTTCATAAACTAGCACCCACCTTTTTAGCTTAAAAAGATACGAGAAGATACGTTTCAAATCCATGTTGCTTACTGCTTGTCTTACGACGTTACATCTCCTAGCTCCATGCGCTTGCGGCTCACTTTACCGGTAGCATTCTTCGGAATATCAGTAGTATGCTCAATATGAGCAGGCACTTTATATGGCGGCAAATGAGTCATACACCAATCGCGAATCCGATCTGGGGTGACTTCTTCTGCCACAGCAGTCGGCTCAATGATGACTTTGCACTTTGCAATCTCCCCCATGACGGGGTGTTGACCACGGTACACAATGGCTTCGCGAATACCGTCCATTTGCAAAATAACTTCTTCCACTTCTAACGGATATACTTTAAGTCCAGACACGTTAATAACATCGTCCAGACGCGATAGGAACCGAATATGGCCTGTGTCTGTTCGATAACCAAGATCGCCTGTACGTACCTCTTGATTGCCGTTAGTAACGACAATCTCACCAGGCTGTGTTTCATCAGCGCCTGTCGCTACGGTTAAATGCGGCAGCGCTTGTCCTAGATCAGTATGCGTCTGCATCTGATTACAAACGCTGATGCATCCGACTTCCGAGCAGCCGTACTGCTGCATCATCACATCGGTGACCGCGCTCAGCTTCGTGAACAAGGCTTGCGGAAGTGGCACACCGGAACTCATCAGCTTATGAAACCGGGTCTGCCCTTGGCTAAAGCTCGTGATCACATGGAATAGCAGCGGTACGCCATATACAAGATGGCGCGGCGTTTCCCGAATCAGGCTTAGCGCAAATTTAGGATTTTTGTTCGTTACGATAATTGGTGTGCTGCCCCGTTCAAGTGACGCGAGTACACCGCACAACAACCCGTACGAATGGGTAACAGGCGCAAGCACGATTGGCGTTTCCGTCTCATCCGTATCCAGCGTGCGATTGTACGCTTCCATCTCTGTGCGCACAGCCGCCCACGAACGGCGAATGAGCTTGGCATTGCCCGTCGTACCCGAGCTGAATTGATAAATAGACGGCTCGAAGGGCTCGCTGTTGCTTGGACTTACACTGGCGTCTACGTCAGCGTCGGCGTTGCCATTGCCATTCGTGTTAGCCGTTGACTCCATTCCCGCGATTCCCCTACCAGCCTCACGCGACACTTGGTCACGCAACGAGTAGAAATGTTCCGGTTGCCCATACACAAGCCCTTCGCACCGCGCTTCAAGCGCTAGCTGCTGGGCCGTTTCTTGAGGAGTTTCTCCGTGAATCAACAAGACAGAAGCATGGTGATCACGCAAATAAAGGACAAGCGTCACGATTTGCAACGGGTCCGTTAAGCATAGCGCAAACAACTTGCCTTCTACGTGTTGAAAATGCTCTATGCCCTCGTAAGCTTGCATACAGGCAGTAAACTGCTCTCGATTAACAGGATTGCGGTTAACCGAAAGTATAACGTCTGATGAATTGGATAGGTGTGGATTACTCATTTCTGTTTTCACCCCATAGGTAGCATTAATTAGAGCGGATTATGCGAAATGAAAAAACGAAACATGAATTGCATGTGGAGAACAATGGATTGCGTAAACGTTATCTGATATAGCTGCATCATCAATGGCCGCAACATGACCATAGGCTTGTAACAGATATAAGGAAAAAATAAGCGAACAACCCTCTTTTTGAGAATGAGAATTATTATCAAACATATTTTACATAAAAATAGCCATGTTCGCAATCAAAAGGTTTATTCCCGCAAACGAACCTCCTAATTGTAAATAGCATGTGTTCCGGGTTACTGCAAATAATGGAATTTAAATGAAAATGATCTTTTCTTTGCAAGATTTGATGCAACTGATATACTAGCTCATAATTACAACACACTTTTGCAAGCTGTTAGACAACTTAGAAGAACGTCTGTTTAACGCTGCCCGCCGCTGCGGTGCTTTGCCTGTCATCAGGGAAGCGCTGTGTCGGCGGGCGTTTGCGTATGAATAGGCTACAAGAAGATAATGGAAGGGTGTTTGCATTGTTTTGGTTACAATTTCTCGTCGTGATCGCCGCCTTGTACATCGGTTCACGCATGGGCGGCATCGGGTTGGGTGTAATGGGAGGATTAGGCCTTGCTGTGCTTACGTTCGCCTTTGGCCTGCAACCGTCCGCGCCACCCATCGACGTTATGCTTATGATTGCCTCGGTTATTACCGCGGCTAGTGTGATGCAAGCAGCCGGCGGGCTGGACGTGCTGGTCCGCCTAGCCGAGAAAGCGCTGCGCCGCAATCCGCAGCATATTACATTTATGGCTCCGTTCGTGACGTACGTGTTCACGCTTTGCGCAGGTACAGGTCACGTCGCATACTCGGTTATGCCTGTTATTGCGGAAGTGTCCCGCCAATCAGGCGTGCGCCCAGAACGCCCGATGTCGATCGCGGTTATCGCCTCGCAGCAAGCCATTACGGCGAGCCCGATCTCGGCAGCTACCGTGGCATTGCTGGCGCTCATTTCCGGACAAGGCTACCAACTGATCGATATTTTGTTGATCAGCATTCCCGCTACATTCATCGGTTGCTTTGTCGCAGCTCTCGTCATGAGCCGCTACGGCAAGCCGCTCGCAGAAGATGAAGAATATCTTCGTCGTGTAGAAGCAGGCAGCGTAGCTCCGATCGGTGTAGCTGAAAAGGCAGACCAAGGCGAAGCTGCCACTCAAGGCAAGCTAGGACGGGGAGCAGTTGCTTCCGTTATCTTGTTCCTGCTAGGCGTCTTTACCGTCGTCCTGCTCGGCTCTATCCCATCGTTACGTCCTGCTTGGACTGACGCAGCTGGCGCTGTACGCATGCTTGGCATGCCAGAAGTAGTGGAAATCGTCATGCTGTCTGTTGCTGCCATTATTTTAATGGTGACGCGCATTAACGCAGCAAACGTCGTGAAGAGCGGTGTATTTACGGCCGGCATGCAAGCGTTAATTAGTATTTTCGGTATCGCGTGGATGGGCGATACGTTTTTCCAAGGCAATATGGATGTGCTGCAAGGTACGATTCAGCAGATTGTCACAGCAGCGCCGTGGTTGTTCGCATTTGCGCTATTCTTGATGTCCATCTTGCTGAACAGCCAAGCATCGACCGTACGCGGCCTTATGCCGCTAGGTTTGGCGCTCGGCTTGCCTGCTCCCGCACTAATCGCCATGTTCCCGTCGGTCAACGGATATTTCTTTATCCCGAACTATCCGACGGTCATTGCAGCTATTCACTTCGACCGCACAGGCACAACGCGTGTAGGCCGCTACTTATTCAACCACAGCTTTATGCTGCCTGGTCTGATCGCGACTAGCGTAGCTGTCGGCGTAGGCTTCCTGCTGGCATCGATCGTACTGTAATCGTGCTGTACATGTAATTCCAGTTGAGTTCAATTTATCGCATTCAATGATAAGAGGCGTTCCCCTTTTTTTGGAGGATCGCCTCTTTTTCATAGCCAGCCACTTGAATGTAGCCCGACCAGCCATTATGATCAGATCGCAATAGCCCATTTCCAATTGTATAACGATGAAATGCGAGAGGATGGATATGCAATGACAAGGATCAACATGAACAACGTGAACAGTACATCGGCGTTAGATATGCTTCGCTTTAGAGTACCGGGGGAGTTCGAACCGCAAGACAGTGTCATGCTCTGTTGGTCTGACATTGAATACCCTTGTGAAGGATACAACGTAGATGCTGTTAGCGTGGAAATTGTAAAAATAATGCTCGAGCATGTTGAATTAGTCATCGTGAACACATCTAGTGAGCAAGTCACACAACGTGCCAAAGACAAGTTAGAGCAGCAGCACGTTGATAGTAGTCGCATCCAATTTTCACACATCAAGAACCATATTATGTACCCACGCGACTTTGGCGCAGAAATTATCGTTGATGATGCTGGCTGCCGCAAGCTCGTCGACTTTGACTTTGATCTATACGGCGTGTTGACCAAATATGAACCAGTGTCCCGATTAATGGAAGCCTTTGACCGCGAGCACGCCCAGCTGCTCGGTATTGAGGAAACCGTGTTTACCCGCCTGATCAGCGAAGGCGGAGACCGTGAATTCAATGGACAAGGGGTCATGATGACGATTGAAAACACCGAGGTTAACAAACGAAATAGAGGCATGACCCGTGACGAGGTAGAGGCTGAATTCAAACGCATATTCAACTTGAAGCAAGTCATCTGGCTGCCGCTGCCGACATTTGACGACGAGCATATTATGCTCGGCCCCGTGCCTGGGCCAGACGCCGCGACATTGGCCTATCGCTCGGCCTCAGCCAACGGGCATATTGATGAGATGTGCCGATTCGTCGATGAGCGCACGATCCTACTGGCCGAAGTTACCGCAGAGGAAGCTGCTCAGCACGAACTTGCTGCTATGAACAAAGTCAGACTCGATCAAGCCTATGAAGTCCTCCAAAAGAGCTTGAACACTGACGGAGAACCGTTCCGCATTGTACGCATTCCGATGCCTGATCCGATATATGTGCGTGTCAAAGAAGGAGATGCGATATACCAATCATGGCACTTTTTAAAGAGGAGTTTACGCTTAACGCAAATGCACGACGGCTCCGCTTTTCCGACGGGCGATATGACGATGCTGCCTGCCCTGAGCTATTGTAACTTTTTAATTTTAAATGACATCGTAATCGGGCAAAAATATTGGAAAGAGGGGCTTCCTGAACGCATTAAAAAGAAGGACGAAGAAGCCCTGCGCGTACTCCAACACGTATTCCCAGAAAGGCAGGTCGTGTTACTCGACACGATGGCGTTGAATTTATTTGGTGGCGGTGTGCATTGTCATACACGCAATGTTCCTACTGCGTTTAGCTAGTCGCCGCTCTCTTATTGATGCTCTCTCGTTGGCGTCCTTTTTAGCTTTTACTGGATTTGACAAACAACCTAATTTGCATTAATCTATTATTAATCGTAATTATTACTAATTAATACAAGAAAGGAGGTGCACACATGAGAGTCATCGTCACATTAGCTTGTACCGAATCCGGTGATCGTAATTACACGACAACTAAGAACAAAAGAACGAATCCTGAGCGTTTGGAACACCATAAATACTGTCCCCGCTTAAAAAGAGTAACGCTACATCGCGAAACTCGTTAATTCAACTTCGTCCCTTCATCTTCGTGCCTTCATCTTTCATAGGGACGCTTCTGCACAAACAAAGACAGAGCAGCTAAATGAGCTACTAAGCTGCATCCCCCTGCCCTGTCTTTTGCTGTGCGCTGCCCTCAACAACGGCGAAATCATTTTTTTTCAAGTAGACGATATAGTAGGCCCCCGCCACAAACACCGCTCCACCCGTTAAATTGCCCAACCACACCGGAATCATATTTTGAACAAATGCCCCCCAACTATAAGAACCCGCAAAAATAGCGGCCGGAATCACAAACATATTCGCCACCACGTGCTGAAACCCAATCGCTACAAACGCCATCGTTGGAAACCAAATACCCGCGATTTTGCCGCCAAAGCTCTTCGCCCCATACGATAACCACACAGCCAGCGCTACAAGCCAGTTGCAGCCAATGCCTGATAAAAAAGCCTGTAAGAAGTTATCGTGCAGCTTATGACCCGCAATCTCAATTGTCTTCTGCACATAAACACCACTCGCGGTAAAGCCGGCCAGATGTCCGAAAAAATAAGCAACAAACAGCGCTCCCAACATATTGCTGAATGTAATGACAGCCAAATTGCGCATCACCTCAAGCGTTGATAATTGTCCTTGCATGCGCGCCAACGGAACAGCCATCATATTGCCAGTCAGCAACTCTCCCCCTGCCAACACGACAAGGATAAGTCCGACTGGAAATACGGCTGCCCCGACCAAGTTATTCAAACTGCCCCACTCTACAGGCATTGCCGCTGTTACACGAATGCTCAGTAAGTATCCAAGCGCAATAAAGGCTCCTGCCATAAATCCAAGCACAGACATCTGCCCCGCGGGCATACGCCCTTTTGCAATGCCTGCGTTTACTGCGGCTTCAGCGATTTGCTGCGGCTTCAAATCGATAGTCGTACTTCCGTTCATATCTCCAGCCATACTTCCAGCCTCCTTGCTTATGCTTCTCCTCTCATTTTAGTATCCTTTCTCTACATATGTTGTGCAAAAAATCACAATCTTAAATATATAAGATTAGGTACTGCTCGTGTGCTTTCTCACAAGCACCACTACGTTTCCTAGCATAAATTATTAATAGAATCATATAAGTGAAAGATATGGAACGAAGCAAACATGGATTTCGGAAAAAGAGGGGGATTGTACATGACCAATTTCGCAGTCTTTAACAATCAGCCCAATCCGCTCTACACCTTCTTAACGAACACCTACACCAATCCAGGTGTAGGTAGTAGCACAGCCCAAGCAGCTGCACAAAGCGGCGTTGCTTTTACTTTAACGACCACGTCTATCAGCGTACCAGCCAGCCAGAACTTACTGATCCAAATAACAAATCCAAGCGGCAGCGGCAGAACGGTGTACATCAGTCATTTAGTAGGAGGCACATCTGCCTCCGCTACATTAACAGTGCTTTCCGGTGGAACAATAGCTGCTGCGGGAAGCACGACTCCGGTTCCTGTGAATCGAAATCTCGGCAGTGCTACAACGAGCGTTGTGACGACACGGCAGAACACAGGCACGTTAACAGGCACTCCTGTTACGATTTACTCTAACTTTTTAACTGCGGGCGTGTACGGGCTTTCATTTGGCGGGAGCTTAATTGTCCCTCAAAATCAAACGTTTACCATATCGCTAGGAGTTGGAGCACTTACAGGTTCGATTAACTTTGCTTGGTGGGAGTTGGTGACTTCATGACAAATGCTTCTGTATTTAACACGCCCAATAACAACGTCTATACATCATGGACGAATTCACTTAACTCACCTGCCGTCATCACCGAACCACCGTATGATGCAAGCAAGAGCGGCAACGTATACAGCGCCTTCGTCAGCAACTCCGCTTCACTGGGGCTACTCGGTGGTTCTGTGACCGCATCACTCCGCCTTAATAATGGCGGCACCAAAACATGCTACATCATTCGCGTTACAGGAGGAATTGGCGTCGGACTGAGCTTGCTTTCAAGCTTAACGGCGTCAGTGAACTTTTTTAAAAATGGTACGCTCACCGCACCTGCTGCTGTTACGCCTGTTAACAGCAACTTGGGCAGCAGCAACACGAGTACGATGACAGTAACGAGTTCCACCGTTGCCGTCACAGGAGGGACGACGTTAATTTCATTGCCGCTTGGATCGGGCTACTTCGTGACTGACTTCTTCGGCTCGATTATCGTCCCTCCAGCGAGCACATTATCGCTGTCCGTCTCGGGTTCGCTGTCAGTAGCCGGATTGTTAAGTTCTCAAGCGAGCTTGTTCTGGTGGGAGGCTTAATGTGCAAGGCAGGTTAAGCCTAGGCAAAGTGGAACAACGTAATTCGTAGTAGCCCGCTCCCGCTATGACCCCTTAGCTTAGCGGGCATCGTTTAAGTACAGCATTTTCACTTCTATGCGTATAATTGCGCTATTTCTTACTCCATCTGTCCACTATATGCGGAATTTCAAAAGGTTTGTCTTGCAAATAGTGGACATAAAAGGGATGGGCATATATTTTTATTCCAGCTGTTATTGTATTTCGATATCTATATGCAGTGAATAATTTCAGATATATTGTCTATATATAGACATTGAAGAAGGCTTGTCTTTGCAGTTATGCTCCAGACCCTATATGTCCCCTGTGTCCTCTTTTGTATGGACATTCCCGTCATTTGTTCACGGCTCAAGAACATTTAAACCTCCTTAGCTTGCGTTATTGGTGCGTTATTGGTGCTTTATTGGTGCTTATTTGTGATTTATTAGTGCTTATTTGTGCTTTATTAGTACTTTATCGCACGCTCATCAGATGCTACACGCCGTGGAACCCTCTTTTTCGCCCATATGAACGTTCATATGACAATACCAACCGACAGGTATCGGAAATAAAAAAAGATGACGCCTGTGCAGCACAGGAATCATCTTCTAACTGTATCGTGGTCTATCTTGGACCCGTAAAATCACGGGGCAAGCGGATGGTTACGTAGAAGGTCCGTCGGCGAATTTGATAATACGCATATTAGCGGCAGCACTACTGAAGGCATTCCCGGCGGTCAGAACAATCGATCTCGCGCCAACGGATATGTTCGCGAGCTGAATCGTAAATGGTGTAGTTGGTACATTAATGAGTGCTCCACCTGCCAAGTTCCCTCCGCCTGCAGCTGCATTACCCGTTGGCGAAAAGAAGCTCACTCCATTCTGAATCAGTCCAAACACGCTTGCGGCACTCGCGGTGTCTAGGTTGAGCCAATACTCTACGCTATACAACCCTATCTCGTTGACCGTTACCGTATCCGTCCCATTGAAAGTAAAGGCGGTACCGATATTATCTACTATATTGAAGTTAACCAAACCATTTTGGGCAACGGTTTGGGCAACATTTTGGGCTATTTCAATATAACTTGATAGGAATGGCCCTGTTAAACCTGTAATACCAGTTACGCCAGTGGCACCCGTCGTACCTGTTGCTCCTGTGGCACCTGTTGCGCCCGTGGCTCCAGCCCCTGTTACGCCAGTAGCGCCAGTTGGACCTATAGCCCCCGTAATACCTGTCGCACCTGTATTACCCGTGGCTCCGGTAGCGCCAACCCCCGTTGGGCCCGTGGCTCCTGTCGGGCCGGTAACACCCGGATCTCCAGTCGCTCCCGTGGCACCGATCGCACCAGCAGCTCCGGTGGCTCCTGTTGCTCCGGTGGCTCCTGTTGCTCCGGTGGCTCCTGTTGCTCCGGTAGAGCCAGTCGCACCCGTCGCGCCAGTAAGTCCTGTCGGGCCAGGAGGGCCGCCAGATGGTCCAGTAGGGCCTGCAGGACCTGTCGGACCAATTGAGATAGGGGTATTCAAGATGCTGTTCAGCTTACTGTCCAAAATAAATTCCTTCTTCGTAATCTCCCTAATCGTGGCACGAACACTTTCATTCATCGTTAGAATGTCACTAAGTGTCGCACCAGGTGCAGTTACACCAGGAAGTGTGCCGAGTACATACTGTAACTTTTCCCCTTCTGCGTTCAAAATATGGCTAAGTCCCAACTCTTCTAAAGCAATAGAGGAAAGTAACAAGGTAATAGCGTCGTCACGTGTTACGCTAATTACGGGCGTAATGTTAGGAATATTAGATTGAGACATTATATCCCCCCTCTCAATGGATGTTATCGTTCTCTGACTATAGTATGTAATTTTTACTTATTTGATAGAGACAGATGAACCCTAGTTTTTATACTCGTAAAATAGACTAGCTCGTCCCAGCCCTAGACTTCCCTCTATTCGATCTATATAACAGAGCTATTACGTGAAGCCATAGCAAAAAACCCGAAAGACAGCCCTGCGGAACAAAGGGTCTATCTTTCGGGTTATAGTTGATAAATGACTTCGGGGAAATCTACCCTATTTCCCTCCGCTAATCGGAGTACTATACGCCGCGCTTATCCATGATGCCGCGCGCGATGTGTACGCCAGCCGCGCCAGCCTGTGCCAAGCCACGCGTAATGCCTGCGCCGTCGCCGCCACAGTACAGGCCGGCAATTTCGGCCTCCAACGTGACGTCGAGCTTCGGCCGCGCAGAGTAGAACTTCGCTTCCACGCCGTAGAACAGCGTGTGCTCAGACGCAAGGCCTGGCGTTACTTTGTCGAGTGCTTCAACCATTTCGATTAAACTTTTCATCGTATTGTATGGCAGCACAAGCCCTAAGTCGCCTGGCACCGCCTCACGCAGCGTCGGCTCCAAGAAGCCTTCGCGAATGCGGTTGTCCGTTGAACGGCGGCCACGCAAAATATCGCCGTACTTCTGCACGATAACGCCGCCGCTCGACAAATCGTTAGCGCGTTTGCAAATTTCACGCGCGTACTCGTTCGGCTTATCGAACGGGTCCGTGAACTTATGCGACACGAGCAGCGCAAAGTTCGTATTCGGCGAGCCCAGCTTCGGATCTTTGTAAGAGTGACCGTTCGCACACATAATGCCACTATGATTTTCAACAACGACGTGCCCTGACGGGTTGCTGCAAAACGTACGCACCCGCGTCCCTACCGACGTGTTGAACACGAATTTTCCTTCATATAAATGTTCGTTAATTTCACGCATCACGACATCGGACGTTTCAACTCGTACTCCGACATCGACTTGGTTGTTGTACATTTTAAGACGGCGCTTCTTCAAGATATCCGTCAGCCAAGCTGAACCGTCACGCCCTGGCACGATGACGACCTGATCCGCCTCGTGCGTCTCGCCATTTTTAAGCTCAATGCCCTTCAAGACATGACGTCCATCCTGCCTTACGGTTACAATGTCGGCTACTTCCGTTTTGAACTGCATTTCAATGCGCGTGCGCAAGTATTCAAAGATTGATTTTAAAATTTCTAAGTTCTGCTCCGTTCCTAAATGGCGTACCTGTGCCCGCAGTAACTTCAAGCCCGCAGCGTATCCTTGATGCTCAATGCGGCGAACCGTCTCCGTAGTCGGGTCCGTTATATCTGGTGTTGCACCGTGTTCTAAATTAATCGTATCTACATATTGAATCAGATCAAGAACTTGGGAAGGAGGTAAATAATCGGTCAACCAACCGCCAAACTCCGTCGTAATATTAAATTTCCCGTCACTGTAAGCACCTGCGCCACCAAATCCATTTGTGATCGAACAAGCTGGTAAACAGCCTGCAAATTCCTTTTTGCCAGCGGCTGGTGGACACAGTTGAATTTTCTCCTCCAAAATCGGACAACTGCGACGATAAATATCGTGCCCTTTATCTACAAGCAGCACCTTCAAATGGGGAGCTTTCAAAGATAGCTCATAACATGTAAAAATTCCGGCCGGACCAGCGCCTACAACAATGACATCAAATTTACTCATCGTTCCTCGGTTCCTCCTCATAACGTACACGTTAGCTTTTTATCTCTACTGTTCATGCATAAGAACGTTCATTTTTACGATTTTGGGCAAAAAAAAGCCCCGACTTCAACAGGTATGCCAAAGCACACCCATCGTAGTCAGGAATTTACGGCTCCTGGTAGAGACCCTTGGACCATATCTCCAAGAATATACGAAACAGGATAGAGACCATTGTTGTTCCAACCAAATGCTAAAACCAAACATTGCCACGTTGTTAGCGACATGCTTATTGTAACGAACAAATACGAACGAGTCAACAATATAAATGCCTAATGTTCGTATTTTAATAAATATATTATAATTAACACCTATTTATTTTGTTTACTACAATTAATTAACGAACATTTATATGGAACCCCCTGTTTACTTACGCCAAGCGTTGTCTGTTCAACTACTGTATGATATTGTTAACGTTTGACTACAGCAAATGTATAGATGCATTAAAGGAGATTGTAAACTTATGTCGCAACAACTACAGCCTCAGCAACGAATCGATGCCTTGGACATCATTCGAGGCTTCGCTATTTTTGGCATCTTTTTTGTCAACATCCCCGAAATGGCTGGAAACGGGATTATGACTCATTCCAGCTATGAAGGGGCAGATGCACTTATCCGCTTATTTTACGATATGTTTGTCCAGACCAAGTTCTATACGATCTTCTCGTTTTTGTTCGGACTAGGGTTTTACTTGTTTATGCAAAGTGCGGAACGACGTGGTTTGCGAACTGGGCGTTTATTTTCGCGACGCCTCGCCATCTTATTCGCAATTGGAGGAGCCCATTTCATTCTGCTTTGGTTCGGCGACATTTTGCATACGTATGCAATGTTCGGATTTTTGCTACTTCTCTTTTATAAGCGTGCGCCAAAAACAATTTTGATATGGAGCATTACTTTACTTAGCTTATTTGCAGTAACAACGGTGCTAACTACGATACTGATAGCAAATATTCCCGAGTATATGGATACGCCTTCACCATATTCAGGATACGTGGCGATGGATCTCAGTCAGCGCTTCGGGCTATTTTTGACAAGTGGTCTGCCTAACTCGTTGGCGATGAGCTTTGAAGTATTAGGATTGTTCTTGCTGGGATTGTATGCGGGCAAGCAGCGGTGGTTTGAGCAAATTTCGCAACATAACGCGAGGATTCGCCAATTGCAGTGGGCGACATTGATATTATCTGTCCTCATCTTTATCCCGATGCTCGACTACTATCGATCGGCATCGACTTACGAGTATGAGAAGGTATACCATTACACATTCCTTAGTGGCAAAACGATGGCCGTGTTCTACGTCTGTACCTTGCTGCGCCTGATTCAACGCTTTGGTGCCCAGCGCTTTAGCGGCATGGCAGCAGTCGGCCGTATGGCCTTGACGAACTATTTGTCGCATACGATCATTACGATGCTTGTGCTGGGGGTGTTCTGGACTGATGCCGTACAGGCCCCGCTGTGGGCAGGAACGGTGTACTGCACCGTCTTCTTGTTGGTGCAGGTTGCGTGGAGTAAGGCATGGTTCCGCTACTTCCGTATGGGACCAGCCGAATGGCTATGGCGTGCCGGAACGTACTGGCAGCTGCCGCCTTTGCGTCGTTCGCATGCTCATACGCAAGCAGCGCCATCGAAGACAGAGTCGTAAATGCAGCCGCAGACTCAAACGGAGTCGCAGGCACAATCGCAGGCAGCATCTAAAGAGCAGCATTCTAAGCAATCTGACAGCGATGAGTAGTCGCACTGCATATGAAGTTAATTTTACACATAAAGATGGTTGCACCTTATTTCGGAGCAACCATCTTTATGTCGAGAAAGCCCCCTTTCACAAGAACGGGGGCTTTCTACGTTATTTAGGGATGCTGATATGAAATACATGCAATAATGCATCCTTTTTCATCATTTGCGGCATCAGAATATAGATAAGTGCAAATGTGCATCTATTTTACGCCTAATGCTACTCATGAGCTTACCGTGGATTGATATCGCTGCACATTAGCCGGCTTTTTCCGTAATCGTCGAGCTAAGCTTGAAATTAATGTACTTTTACACTTACTAATTGTTAAAGAGGGCTTTGGAACGGTCGTTCACTCTTTTTTATAAGTTGGATTGTTACGCTTGCAGGTTGGTAGTGGCTCATCATCATGCTCATCCGGGTCAAGGAACCCATGCAGCGTTAATTTGCGTCGATCTGTCCGATCCGCCGCCCCATCTTCCGTCGTCCATTCGCGTAAGCCTCGAACGAATGGTAAAGCTAATAAAGCCTCTAACAGCTTCTCCTCCTGCTTGGCACGAGACTTGAGCTTCACATGAACAGACATCGTCAAAGAAGAGCCCTCGTGTGCCATTTGCTCATCCTGCTCATACTCCTCATCTTGGTTATCTTGGTTATCTTGCTCATCCCGATTATCCTGTCTATTCTGTCTATCCCGTCTGTCCTGTTCATCAATAGAGATATCGCACACCGTCATGCCCAGTTCCTTAAATACACGCAGCACTTGGCTTAAATGATTAGGCGCGTCTATCATATTAATCGTTAACTTACGTATGTGAACGGCCTTCGAGAACCGACTAAAGCTCATTTCCAGCTTGCTAAGCAGAAATAAACTAAGCAGCACCGTAACGGTAGATAGAATTGCGCCATAATAAAAACCAGCCCCCACAGCTAACCCAATAGCTGCAACTACCCATAGTGAAGCTGCCGTCGTTAAGCCAGAAACGGTCATTCCCGTCCTTAGAATCGTACCTGCTCCTAAAAAACCGATTCCACTTATTACTTGCGCAGCTAAGCGTGCAGGGTCCATGCGTACATTCGCTTCATAAATAAATGCCGAGAAACCATAGATGGACAGCATCATAATTAATGCCGATCCTAAGCAGACCAAAATATGTGTTCGAAAGCCTGCAGCATGCTCCCCTAGCTCTCGTTCCAAACCGATAATCCCACCAAGCCCGACCGCGATAACAATACGTATCGTTAATTCAGCATAAGAAATTTGCCATACATCTGGATTTACCGATAGACTGATCATCCAACATCCACTCCATAAGATGGTCATATAACATATGCAGTACTTAATCAGAGAAGAACTTACAGCATGAGTAAGCAAGCTATACCTAACTAATTAGGAATAACCTAGCTCCTCATACACAGCAGCCCAGTCCAATATCGATTTGTGACATAAGCTGAGTACAAACAAATCTGGACCCATTTCAAAAAGGAGTGGTTAGGATGACCAGTCCATGTCCCGTTAAACGTCCCATTTCTCTCATTCAACGTTTAGAGCAGCTTATCGGCAAACAAGTGGAAATTGTCGGTTCGAACTTGGCGCTAGAACCAAGTCCGCTGCAAAGCACTTGCGGGACTACATTTATAACCGTGAACAATGAGCTGATCATACCTAGCAGCTTGTTCTACGTTCACGTGTTTAAAGTGCCGCGCGCGACAAAGACGCATCGCGTTGGACTCCGTACCGCATTTGACAGCAACGGGCTATTCGATGACGTGCTCCTTGTATTAATGGGCAAGCAGTTTATAGAAGTACAACCTCGCAAAGCGCTGCATGAGCGCTATTTACTCCCTTTACCGCAAGTACTCGGCATATTCGACCTCTGAGAGCGAGCACTTAGCTCTAACTCTTAACTCTTAACTTTTAACTCTCAACCCTCAACTCTCAACTCTGACCACCGCTCATTCTATCCACCCTCTGAAGCCCATCACAAAATCATGCGGTCACAAAAGACAAGATGACAAGATAAAGCCGCTGCCCCAGCCACCAACATGGTGACCGAAGCAGCGGCTTTTATCCTGTATAGCTCTGTATAGCTTTGCATAGCTCTGTATATCCTCGTACAGCTTCTTACAACGTTTGCAGCGCTACGCTGTTCAAGAAATTCCATGGCTTATTAAAATGAGGCTGGAAGAAGAAGTCCACCACAGCCAACTCATGCACGGTCATGCCCTTTTGGATGCACACCGATACCGTGTTGATGGCTGCCGTTAAGTCTACTTTCGAGCTAAGCTGCGCGCCTACGATGCGTCCAGTATCCGCTTCATATACGATCTTGAGGGTAATCAACTCATACGTCGGCATAAACTCCGGACGATAGTTCTCATTAATTGTGCTAACTTTCACATTCATGCCCGCATCAAGTGCTGCTTGCTCTGTCATCCCCGTCGTAGCGATATGATGCTCGTAAATCTTAATGCCCGACGTGCCTTGCGTACCAAGCGAGCGAATGCGCGGCTCCACTAAGTTGCATGCTGCAATCGTACCCATGCGCACCGCGTTAGTCGCCAGCGGAATGTAAGCTGCCTCGCCTGTCGGATTGTATTTCACAGCACAGCTATCGCCCGCTGCAAACACGTCAGGATGGCTCGTACGCATATACTCATCCACAATAATTGCGCCGTTATCGAGCATTTCAAGCTGCCCGCGGAACAACTCTGTGCTTGGCTTAAAGCCGATACACAAAATGACTAAGTCTGCCTCATACTCCCCTGCATTCGTCACCACTTTGGCAACTTGCCCGTCAACACCTTCAAAGCGGTTCACCGTCTCACCCAGCGCTAGTTTCACACCGCGCTCTTTAAACGATTGCTCAACGGGTGCTGTGAACTCCTCGTCCAAATACTTCGACATAATGCGGTCGCTCATATCAATGAGCGTGACGTTCTTGCCACTCTCTTCGAATGCCTCCACCAGCTCGATGCCGATATATCCAGCGCCAATCACTACAATGTTTTTGGCTTCCTTCGCTTTTTCAATAATCATATTCGAATGGTTGTAGTTCTTGCACAACATGATATTATCTAGCTCAATGCCTGGGAACTTCGGAACAATCGGCCACGATCCAGTCGTTACAATTAGCTTATCGAACGTGTCTTCGACCAACTCTTGCGTTTCTAAGTTGCGAGCACGCAGCGTCTTCTGTTCTACATTAATATCGAGTACATCATGGCGCATCCTTGTTGTGACGCCCATCTCTGCCATTTTTTCTGGGGACGAATAGAATAGTCCTTGTGCATCTTGTACAACTCCACTTACATATAGTGCAATCCCGCAGGATAAAAAGGAAATGTTGTCATTGCGCTCGTAAACCGTAATTTGCGCCTCTGGATAACGTTTTGCTGTTTGCGCGATAGCTGCTGTGCCTGCGTGTGTACATCCGATAACTGCTACTTTCATATATAATTCCTCCTTAAGATGTGTTTCATTCTGATTATTAGTTTGAGGATATTTTATGATTTTGTTTGCTTTGATTTGCTTTCATTATTTCACTTCATTGTGAATGTGAATACATTCACTTACTTAGTTAAAAAATTTTAGCTTCTTGCTAGCCACCATTTATGACTTTTTTTATTGCGTTGTTTGTGGCTTATCGTCTTGCTTGTGAAAAGTGTAACATTCACAAAGTCCCCTGTCAAGCCAATGTGATCAATGTTATTGAAAATAGGAAACACTATCCCAGAGGAAGTAAATAACTGTCATCCTTTTTTCGTATATTTATGCTTGGAATTTTGGATAAATTGTATTAAAGTAAACGATGTTGCATAAATATACTACTTTTACGCTTTAAAGGAGTTTTTAATAGATGTCATTCAAACACGACTCTCAGGCACCGTTGCCCGCACAATCTCGCCTATCACTAAGCGGACTACTGCGATTTGGGCTTCCTTCCCTGATTGGACTTATGCTATTTGTTATTCCGATTCCGTTGAACGGACAAGTTACAGTACCCATTGCCTTTTTGGCTAAAATGATTCAGAACGGATTAACCGATTGGTGGCCGATCGCAGCTGCTATCATTATTGTGCTTGCATGGATCGGAACAGCCATTACTCGTTGGGTGAAGCCTAGCGCTTTATTAAAGCTTCCTTTGTGGAGAACGCTGTTCGATATTTCACTGTTCTGGTTCGCGGCACGTACACTCGGCGTGATCTTCGTGATCGCAACCTTGTTCCAAGTAGGGCCCGAATGGATCTGGTCTGATCAGACTGGCGGAATGCTGCTCAACAACTTGATTCCTGGCCTGTTTGTCGTCTTTATGCTGGCGGGTCTATTGCTGCCGCTGCTCGTTGATTTTGGCTTACTTGAGATGTTCGGTACGCTAATGACGAGAATTATGCGTCCTTTGTTTACGTTGCCAGGTCGCTCCTCTGTTAACTGCATGGCCTCATGGCTTGGGGACGGCACGATCGGTGTAATGATGACGAGCAAGCAATACGAGCTCGGCTATTATACGAAGCGTGAAGCGGCCGTGATCGGAACGACGTTCACGGCGGTGTCGATTACGTTTACGTTTATCGTATTGTCGAACGTGAACTTAGCACATATGTTTATACCGTTCTATGTGACGGTTACGCTGGCAGGTATGGTGGCGGCTATCATTATGCCGCGCATTCCACCATTGTCACGCAAGGCGGATACGTACTTCGAGGATAAACCCGCTGGTGAGGACGAAACGCTGCCAGCTGGCTGGAAGCCATTGTCTTGGGGGCTGCATCAAGCGGTGAACAAGGCGGAGCAGCATGAGGGTGTCGGTTCATTTTTTAGAAATGGTCTAAAAAATATTCTCGACTTATGGATCGGCGTCATTCCTGTCGTCATGGCCATCGGCACAACAGCCGTCGCCATTGCTGAATATACACCCATCTTCAAATGGCTCGGCGCTCCTTTTGAGCCGCTGCTCGTGTTGATGGGCGTTCCGGAGGCTGCGGCTGCTTCGCAGACAATACTAGTCGGCTTTGCCGATATGTTCTTGCCGACGGTGCTCGCTTCTGGAATCGAGAGCGAAATGACTCGTTTCGTCGTTGCAGCCCTTTCGGTGACACAGCTTATTTATATGTCCGAAGTAGGCGGATTGCTGCTTGGCTCTAAATTGCCTGTAACGCTGAAAGATTTAATCATTATCTTTTTGCTACGTACGATCATTACTTTGCCGATTATCGTCGGCATCGCTCATCTTCTATTTTAAAAAATAAAATATTTAAATTTTAACATAAGTGAACGTTAGGCCCTGTCCTTAGGCGAGAATATGGTATTCTCCTTCGGATACGGGCCTTTTTGTGTGTTGATATTCTGTATGAATAGGATTAGAGTTACATCATCTTCCAAATGGGTGGTGCCATTAATGACCCGATGATTCTTCAATATAAAAGCTATCGATAACTACTCCGTACTCACCCGGTAGCTATGCCATCACGCATCATCCATCATTCATCACCCAGTGCCCATCGTTTGAGCAAGACGTTGCACACATACTTTAGAAGGGAAAGATGCACATGCTCCAACAGTCCAACACTACACCTGCACCAACAGAGAAAACATCCATCGCTCAGTCACAAGCAACTTCGCAATCAACTGTATATCGCATTTTGCTTGCCATTAGTTTCGTCCATCTCTTTAACGATTCCATTCAGGCCGTAATCCCGGCTATCTTTCCGATCTTGAAGCAGAACATGCAACTTACATATACCCAGCTAGGGTGGATCGCGTTCGCCATCAACTTTACCTCTGCCATTATGCAGCCGATTATTGGCTGGGCGGCGGACCGCAGGCCAACACCTCTCGTGCTGCCAATTGGCATGTGCTTTACGCTTACAGGCATGTTGCTGCTCGCTTTTGCCCCGTCCTACTGGGTCGTACTGCTGGCAGTCACCTTAGTTGGATTAGGCTCAGCAGCCTTTCACCCCGAAGGTTCAAGGGTGTCGCATATGGCCGCAGGCATGCGTAAAGGGTTAGCCCAATCGATCTTTCAAGTGGGCGGCAATACTGGATCAGCACTGGCTCCATTATTGACAAAGTGGATCTTTATCCCGTACGGCCAATTCGGTGCGATCGGGTTTACCTTCATTGCCGCGGCAGGTATTGCTGTTCAGACGTATATTGCCCGTTGGTATCAAGGCATGCTTAATAGTGGTTACGTGTTCACGAAGCGGCGGGCTAGCGGTAGCGTGGACCCAGCCAAGCGCAAGCGCATCATATGGGCAACGATTATCTTAGTTATGATCGTATTCGGCCGTTCTTGGTATGGCGCCGCCATGGGAAGCTATTATTCCTTTTACTTAATGAATCAGTACCAACTATCACTTGAAGACGCGCAAATCTATGTATTTTTATTTTTGGTATCAGGCGCTATTGGCACATTCTTTGGTGGACCGCTAGCTGACCGATTCGGAAAAAGGAACGTGATCAAGTTCTCGTTTCTCTTTGGCGTACCGTTGGCGATTGCGATTCCGTTCGTAAGTCTTACATGGGCGAGCATCTTACTGCTCCTAACCGGATTTATATTAATGTCCAGCTTCTCCGTCGTGGTCGTGTATGCGCAAATGCTGCATCCCGGCAGCATCGGTACGGTGTCAGGCCTCATTACAGGCTTAGCCTTCGGCATGGGTGGCCTCGGCTCACTCGTCTTAGGCAACTTCATCGACACCTATGGCATTACAAATGTGATGCTCATCTGTGGCTTCTTACCGTTAATCGGCATGCTCACATGGCTGCTACCTTCAGATCGCACGCTCCAAGAGTGGTCTAATAGCTAAGCAAGTGGCTTGAAAAGTGGCTAACAAACTTCTGAAAAAGTAGCGAAGACCGCTCAACTACATCCTATAGCTGAAACAAAAAACAACACCGCTACTGTAAGGCATCCTTCACGGAACCTTTGCAAATAGCGGTGTTGTCTTATCATATGTTATAAGTCAGCTGTCATATCGAACGTATCGATCACATCGATGCCTGCTCCGTTGTTGTCTTCGCAGACACACCCATGCGGCTCCATATAAATAGGAGCACCATGACGATGAACATAAACGCTGCGCCAATCCGCATCGCAATATCATAATCACCTGTAACAGCTCCGATTCCAGATGAACCAGCCACTACGCCTAAGGAATAGAAGGCGTAAAAAATACCGAATGCTTTGCCACGGTTAGCTTCATCCACATGGCGCGTAAGCAGCGCGTTCATGGATGGGAATAGTAAGGCGTAGCCGAGTCCGTACAAGCCCATTGCCGCATACATCATCGTTTTGTGCTCAAATAAAGATAATAGTAGCAATGCCATGGTAACGACTAATCCGCCAACCAACATAAGGCGCAGCGGATTAACACGGTCGTACAGGCGATTCGTCGGCAACAAGAACATTAAGATAGCCACGATGCCAAATGTACTTAACAGCATCCCCGATGTTTGTGCAGGGAAGCTTAGGCCATCCGCTTTCAGCGGGAGCGCAAAAGTTAACGATCCCATGGCGAACATGAGCGCAAACGCACATGCATAGCTTTGCGCGACAGGCTTAAGCGTAAACAGCTCACGGAAACCGATCGTTTGCTTGCGCTGTGTCCCAGATGCTGCGTCAGCCGCACTTACCGCGATTTCGGCAAGCTCAACCGCGTTCGTTGACTCAGCGATGCCTGCTCGGTCTGCCAGTGGCGCAGCATCACCTTGCTTAGCTTTGCTGCTACGTGGCAACAGCATCGTGAGCAGCGCACCGATCGCTAACAAGCCAGCGACCATATAGAACAGCGTATCCATGCCAACCTTGGCCTTTAAAATACCGCCCGTAGCTGGCCCAATAATAGCGGCCAACCCAACAGCCGCCCCAGACAGCGCCATCGTCTTGCCTTGATTATGGCTACCAGCATTTTGCGAAGCAAGCATGAATGCGCTCGGCACGAGCAGTCCGCCAGTTAAACCATGTATAAACCGCAGTCCGATAAGCTGTTCAGGCGTTTGCACGAACGGATACAGAAGCAGTACACCAACGGTCAAAATAAAACCGCTCAGCAATACGCGCTTGCCCCCGAACTTATCAATCCAACGCCCTGCCGCAATATTACCGAACATATTCGTTAAAGAGTACATCCCAATGGCTAAACCGATGCCAAGCGAAGATGCGCCTAGTCCTTGTGCAAACGTCCCAATAACGGGCAGCTGCACAAACATATCCATAAAACAGATGATAATAATTACGTAAATAAATGCTCTCATCTGCTCCCCCTCGTCTTGTCTGTATTTGCCTCTTCGTTGAGTATTTAGGTGAGTATAGTTCTCAATTAACTACCCAGCTCTTACTCATTGTAAGATATTTTAGACGAAGACGCGACCCTTTCCACACATTGGTCGATCCATTTTTAGGATAATAGAGTGCTTTGTTTTCATTTTTGACACACAACAACCTTATGTAACTAGCTTCAACCGATTACGGTCAGTAGAACACCCACGCCAATTAATACAACACCAATGCCTCCGAGCAGCGATAACTTTTCACCGAGAAACAGCAGGGCAAACAGCACAGCCAATACGACGCTCAACTTATCAATTGGCGCTACTTTGGACACTTCCCCCATTTTTATCGCCATAAAATAAAACAACCAAGATAAAGCCCCCGCCAAGCCACTAAGTACAATAAACAGCAACGCTTTGCGATTAGCTAGCACTTCACCGATTTGAGTAGCTTTTCCTTCCACTAGGACAACCCCAACCAAGAACGCCGCCATAATAACAGCTCTGATCGCGGTAGCCGTATTTGCATCTACACCTTCAAGTCCGATTTTTCCGAAAATAGAGACGAGAGCAGCCATAACAGCAGACAGTAATGCGAATAATAACCAACTTGCCACAGTATCGTACTCCTTTCTAAGTAATCTTTTTAAAAAGATTGCTTTTATCTTTGCACTAATCTAAGTTTAAAATGCTCGTTTGGTGTTGTACATCGAACAAGCATCTCGTTGAAAAAGAGGTAAACATTTACATTGTACATTTTTATATTTACAGACCCTGTCAGGGAACGATATACTAGTGAACGTTTTTTTCACATCAATTACAACAAGAATGGCAGCATAAGGAGACGTTCACATGACTTCATGGCGACAACAGACAATGCACTGGACGCCCGCACGCATACTCGTCACTGGGTTTCTTATCATTATTACAATCGGTACCTTTTTACTTAAACTGCCTATGTCTATGCAGCCTGGCCGTTCTTTGAGCTTTATTGACGCCTTGTTCACAGCGACTTCTGCTGTCTGTGTAACAGGCCTTGTCGTCGTCGATACCGGCACGACTTTTTCGACCTTTGGTCAAATCGTAATTATATCACTCGTGCAAATTGGCGGAATTGGCTTCATGTCTGTCGCGCTGATGTTTTATTTAATGCTCGGGAAAAAGGTGTCGCTGCGCGAGCGGCTTATCCTGCAAGAAGCGATTAACGCGAACAGCATGGAAGGCATCGTTCGCACCGTACGCCGCGTCATTATTTTTGTGGCTGTCATACAAGCTGTTGCCGCGTTAATACTAACTGCCTACTTTGCAACCCATATGCCGCTGGCGCAGGCCTCTTATTATGCGTTGTTCCATGCGATATCGCTATTTAATAACGGTGGCTTCGATTTGTTCGGCAATAGCTTTCAGCACTATGCGAATGATTTCCTGTTCAACCTCGTTGCCTTTTTGCTCGTCATGGCCGGAGGAATTGGCTTTATCGTTCTTGCAGAGCTGTATGAATATCCAAAAAGACGCCGACTGTCCTTGCACTCTAAAGTGGTCCTGACAATGTCGTCCGCTTTGGTGCTAGTTGGTGCTATATTTATATTTGCGCTTGAGTTCACGAATCCGCACACATTGGGACCTCTATCAATGGAAGGGAAAGTGTACGCTTCCTTTTTCCAATCCATATCGGCGCGGTCTTCAGGTACGACGACTGTCGATGTGGCCCAATTTAGAGAAGTGTCACAGTTCTTCGTCATCATCTTAATGTTTATAGGTGCATCTCCTGGATCAGCAGGTGGCGGTATTAAAACGACTACATTTGCGATCCTGCTTAGCGCGGTCTACGCAATGTTGCGTGGGCGTGAAGATGCGGTGTTGTTCCGTTCCCGTTTGCCGAAGGAGCAAATTATTAAAGCTTTGACGATTATTATTTTGGCACTCATGCTCGTGCTATCCGTGTCGATATTGCTAGCTGTTGTGGAGCAGCAGCCGTTCTTGGACGTTCTGTTTGAAACGGTATCAGCGGTAGCAACGGTCGGCTTGTCTACGGGTATAACACCTGAGCTAACCGTTTGGGGCAAAATTATTATTTGTGCCACGATGTTTATCGGACGCCTCGGCCCCATGACGCTCGCATACGCGCTAGCTAACCGAAAAGAACCGATGTTGTATCGTTATCCAGAAGGAAAAATTATGATTGGATAATGACGAAAAAAGTTCCATGTGGAACATTTAATGATATTAATTAACACAAATGCACCGAAATGATATGGAATATTAACAGCCCTCCCATCACCTATATGGTGTTGGAAAGGGCTGTTTGCTTGTGGCGCCGGACTTAACATCAGCCAGCGATCCTGCTCTGCTCTTTAGCTATTTAAGGTAAGGTAACCTGCATCGTAACTTCCACCAAGCTAATTGCTCTGATGTGGACGAGCCCGCCGTGTAGCTAAAGCTTCATACGGATTGTCAGGCCAATAATGCTTCGGATATCGGCCCTTTAAGTCTTTCTTTACTTCGAAATACGTGTTGTCCCAGAAGCTTTTTAAATCTTGCGTCACCTGTACAGGACGCTGCGCTGGCGACAACAGATGCAACGTGAGCGCCACCTTGCCCTTAGCGATGCGCGGCGTATCTTGCAGCCCAAACAGTTCTTGCAGCCTGACAGCCAGTACAGGCTGGTCAGGGTTGCTGTAATCAACAGCGATACGCGAGCCACTTGGCACGACGATGTGCGTCGGTGCCTCTGCATCAAGCTGTTGGCGGGCTTCCCACGTCAGTAGCGATTCAAGCGCCGCTGCGACGTTCAGTTTCTGCACGTCGGCACGGCTACGCATGCCGTAGACGTGCGGGCCGAGCCACTCATCAAGCGAAGCGATGAGTGCTTCTTCGGTGGCATCGGGCCAGTCCTCTGGCAGATGCCGATGCATGAATTGCAGCCTCGCCTGTAATTGGCGCGCGTGCTTGGTCCATGGCAGCAAGGTGAGCCCCTCTTGGGCGATGCCTTGCAACAGTGCTTGCAGCACCGCTTCCGCGTCTGGCGCGGGGTGCTGCGTGTCTTTGAGCGTGAGCGCACCTAATTGCTCACGTTGGCGGACGCGGACGGACTGTGTCGTCCGTTCCCAAGCGATATGCTCTTCGCGCAGGATGCTGTCGGCAAAGTGCTGCTCAAGCAGTTCCCGCGTCACCGGAGCCGCCAACATGATGCGGCTGTCTGCGCCGACATCGTCCAGCTCAGCGCAAACTAAATACGGGGCTTGCATTAACGACCCTGTTACCCCCGCCAATCCTGCTGCACCCACACCTGCACCTGCGCCCGCTCCTGCTCCCGCTGCCCCGATAGCACGATTCGCTGCCGACAAAAAGGCAGCCCCCCGACCATTACTAAGCAAATAGCGGCCATCCGTTCGCCGCTCCGCAATCCGGTCAGGATATGCAAAGCCGAGCAATAAACCTACAGCATGACTATCCACTTTATGCTCCGTGTGCGAACCGCTGCGCTGATCCAACCTCATCGCAAATACCCGTCTCCACTGAGCTGCTTCCTCCTGCACACGTTTAACAGCGCCGATGTCAACCGACTCACTCTTACTCGCATGTTTAAGCAAATCTACCCGTGAACGCATATCAGGATCAAATAGAGCCGTATTTCCCCTGCTATCACTCGCTCTTCCAGAGGCAGCACCTCGCCGGACAATGTCACGTTCAGACAGTAAAGCCGCTAAATCACAAGCAAGCACACCCAAGCCAAGAGGAATAGCCCGCACGATCATATGCGCCAAGCGTGGATGTACACCCACCTCAGCCAGCTTGCGCCCGTGCGGCGTCAACACGTTATTTCCGCCCGCTGCAAAGACGCCGAGCTGTGTCAGCAATTCTCGTGCCTGCGCCAGTGCCGGAGCAGGTGGTGGTGTCATCCATTGCAAAGTAGATTCATCCGCTCCCCAAGCAGCTAGCTCCAACGCGAGCGGCGCCAAGTCAGCCTCGAGCATTTCAGGTACACTCTGCTTCTTCAAATACCCGTGCTCCTGCTCCGTCCACAGTCGGTAACAAACACCAGGCCCAAGTCGGCCTGCACGGCCGCGCCGCTGATCTGCTGATGCCTGCGACACCGCTACCGTTTCCAAGCGCGTCATCCCTGTGCGCGGTGAAAACTTCGGCACACGCATCAATCCGCTATCGATCACGACACGCACACCTTCCACCGTCAGACTCGTCTCCGCAATCGACGTCGCAAGTACTACCTTCCGTAAACCTGCTGGATTGGGCGCAATCGCCTCATCCTGCTCGGCTTGCGGCAATTGACCATAGAGGGGAGCAATTCGCACCTGCTTGTTCTTACGATGAACCGAATCTAAATCCGAATCTGAATCCAATCGTGCATCAGAACCTGAGACAGAGTCAGAATTCAAGCCTGAATTCAAACCCCAACCCAGCTTACGCAGCTCCGCTTCCACGCGCCGTATCTCGCCCACGCCCGGCAAAAATACCATAATGTCGCCTTCATGATCACGCAAGGCAACCTCAACTTGGGTAGCAACTGCGCGTTCGAATTCACCTTTTGCACCACTCTTATATGCCGCTCCCCCAACAATATCGCCCAGACGCCCGACATAATGCGTCTCAACAGGGAAACTGCGCCCTTTGCTGCGAATAATCGGTACGTCCCCCATGACCGCAGCTACCGACTCCGCCTCCAACGTTGCCGACATCACCAGTAAGCGTAAGTCATCGCGCAGCACAGACTGTGACTCTAACGCCAGCGCCAAGCCAAGGTCAGCGTGCAAATGCCGCTCATGAAACTCGTCAAAGATAACGAGACCAACCCCTTCAAGCGAAGCATCTTCTTGCAGCATTCGAGTTAAAATACCTTCCGTAATCACTTCCACACGCGTCCGCTCACTAATTTGCGTATCCAGCCGCACCCGATAACCAATCGTCTCGCCCACACGCTCACCAAGCGCTTTCGCCATATAGCGTGCAGATGAACGTGCAGCAATGCGCCGCGGCTCCAACATCAAAATACGCCTACCCTCAAGCCACGGCTCATCCAACAGCGCAAGCGGAACACGCGTCGTTTTCCCCGCTCCTGGCTCTGCGACCAACACAGCTCCCGATTTCATACTTAAAGCTGCCCGTAGCTCTGGCAGTACTTCGTCTACTGGCAAGGTCAAGGACAAGTCGCTTCCCACTAGAGATTCCGTACACTCACGCCCGTTATGTATATGTTTATTCTTCAATTTTCTCACTCCAAGCTAACTACAAACTAAATACAAACTCAATACATACTAACTTCTGACTAACCTTAAACTAACTACAAATGAAATTCAGACTAATCTTAGACTAACCGCAAATGAACTTCAGACTAGCTTCAGACCCACCGCAACGTAAATCAAATGTTTTTTTAAAAAAGTTCTTTTGAAAAGTTCTTCTAAAAGCGCCCACGTCCGTCTACTGTGGATTTTTAAACTTAACTGTCTTTCAAATAGTGGACACCTTTTCTGAAGGGAGATACATTGTTCCCCACGATTACGATTACACATATAGCGATTTCTATAGAATCCACATCTAGATATAGACCTTTTATCCTGCAAAATCATTCCCGCCATATGTACATGTACCGTCCACTTTGGTATAGACAATTCGGTCATTTGTCCGCCAATAAAGAACAGCTACAAGTTAATATCTGTGCAACGAAGCGAGGAGTTAATCAGCCGGACAGTCATACACAGTATACAGTCTACTCCACGAACAAATATAAAGCCAAGCCAAGCAAAAAAGATCCCCGCACACCAAACCGCAAATGAGTGCTTAACACCTGAGTGCTCAACACCTTAATGCTGCCTGCCATGCAAGGATCTCTTATTATAAGTTCGAATGATTCCGCTAAGCTATTCTACATATTGATGACGTTTTAAAAAGTCCAACATACGCTCGTAAACGAGTATTTCGTTCTCTTTTTTGGAGAAACCATGCCCCTCATTATCCAGCACGACATACTCCACATCGCGGCCCTTGCTGCGCAGCGCTTCAACAATTTGGTCAGACTCCTCTTTCACGACGCGCGGGTCGTTAGCCCCTTGAATAACGAGCATCGGATTCACCATCGTATCCAAATACGTAATCGGTGAATCGGTAATAAACCGCTCGCGATCCTTTTCCGGATCGCCGACCCAACGTTCCATCATCGGCTTCCAAAAATCAGGCACCGATGTTACGAACGTAAACAAATTGCTGACACCGAATATATCGACGGCTGCTTTAAAGTAGTCGGCATGACGTCCTGCCAACAACAGCGTCATATAACCGCCATAACTGCCGCCGATTACGAACAGCTTGTCGCGGCTGGAGATGCCTTGCTCGAACAGCCACTCCATTCCTTTTAGGCAGTCCTTGCGCGGGCCTTCGCCCCAATCGCACTCGACCAACTTAGTAAAGTTGCTGCCGTAACCTGTACTACCGCGGAAATTCGGCGCGAATATATGATAGCCATTAGCTAGCAGCGTTTGGAACAAGCTGCGGAATGATTTACGCTCTGCGGCCTGCGGCCCGCCATGCGGCCAAAATACCGTATACCCGTTAGCCACCTCATCCTTGGCCCGGAACAACAGCGCTTCGATGTCTATATCATCGAAGGAACGGTATTTTACAACTTCCGGCTCCACCAAATCTTCTTCGGTTAATCCTACTACCCGATTATCCGTCAGTGCCTCCCATGCGCCTTCCGCTTCCCGATAAATATTCGTTGGCTTGGTCGCACTGCGGCCAAGCACATAAATGCGACCGGAGTCCGCCACTTTATAATCTTCAATAACACTGACTGGAAGCGAGATAGATTCCAGCTCTTTCGTATCTAGCGACCAACGATACAGCTGGTCTTCTACACCGCGCTCAGTAAACAAAATAACGGTGCGGCTTTCTTTGTGCCATTTGATATCTGAAATGTTGGACTGCGGAATTCGATACAGTTCCTCGAACTTACGCGTTGGAATATGGTACGCTGCCAAGTAACCAAAGTCAGACTCGTAATCCGTTGCAAACAGAACGGTTTCATCATCAATAAAGGTCAAGCCCCTGACAACATGTACGACATCTGGTGATGGCGTGACACATAGATCCTCCCCATTCACACGCACATAGCCTGGCGTGAACGTGTTAGCCAAATGCTTTACGTATGCAATCAACTGCTCATTCGGACTGATCGCACTCGCAAAGGTTACCGCATCCTCACCTTGGATAAGCAGCTCATTTTGACCCGATTCTATATCATAGCAACGCGTATTTAAAAATTGCGGATTGGCTTCGCTCGTAATGTAATACACTCGCTTCCCATCCTCGGACAGCTGCGCGAAGAACAATTTTTCCGCGTCCTCTGCTTCTATCAGCTTATGCAATTCGCCGCCTTCAGGCTTTAGCGCGTAAATTTGATAATTCTCATCACCGTCCTGATCAAAGCCAGCTAAAATGTGCCTACCTTGTGGGTCCACTTTAATAAAGCTGCACGCTTGATTGCTGTAAGTAAGTCTATACGGATACCGATTGCTCCCGTTAAGAGGGATGGCCCATAAGTTATAATGACCGTTTATATTTGCACTAAAAATGAGACGCTCTTCATTTGCACTAAGTGCAAATAGATCAATAACATACGATTGAAAAAATTGCTTCACATCAGGCTTCGGGAATTGAATCATCAGAATCCTCCTCAGTCATATGCACATTGTACATATACTATGAATTAGCGCTGTCGATAAGCGTAGTCTTATTCTAAGTTCATGATAATGCCGCCCTATCCCGTTTGCAAATCTTCCCTTCTCGCCTGATGCTGACTATTTTTGCAGGGTCATGATTGTTTTGTGTATCCAAATAGCGGCCTGTGATCCTTCCCCGATTGCAATCGCGACCTGCTCCGCGTGCAAACCAATATCGCCTATAGCCCATACCCCGTCTACATTGGTCATTTTACTGCGCAGCTCGGTCGGAATGTGTTCATTCTCAAAGCGCTCTACTCCGAGTTGCTTCAACAAAGTGGAGTGAACCTTATTGCCACCAAATGCAATAAACGCCCTTTCCGCTAAAATGACACGTCCATCAGCCAACTCCACGCCTTGAAACTGTCCATCTCCTACTGTCAGCACCTTTACGACCTGCTCATGTTGCACCTCAATTGCCTTTGCTTGCAGCTGAGCCGCCACTTTTTTCGATACGGGGCTAGAACGGTAATCATGATTGATATAAATAAGATGCTGGGTGCGCTCATACAGGGTTAAAGCCATTTGCGCTCCCGTGTCCCCAGCTCCAAGCACGATCGTGCGGCGGTTGCGCACTTCATAACCGTCACAGTCCGGGCATACATATACCGTCAGCCCTAAGCATTCCCGCAACCCTGGTACAGTTGGGAATCGATCCGTCACGCCGGTTGCAAATAAGACAGTCAGTGCATGAAACTGCTCATGTCGCTCAGTGTCTGCTGTATGCCCCGTATGCTCCATATGGTCTATACACTCTGTTTGCTCTATATGCTCAGTGTGCTTTATATGCTCAGTGTGCTCTGTATATTCGATTCCCTCGGTATGTTCTATATACCCTGAGTGCTCTGTATTTTCAGTTTCCTCGGTATGCTCGGTATGCTCGGTATGCTCTGCACGCTGTGTATGTTCAGTTTCTCCGGTAGCGCGAGCCGCAGTGATGATAAAACCCACACCCTCATCTGTACAATCTGTATTGCCTGTATTACCTGTATTAGTGATTACATTTTCCTCTGTACTATTATTTCGCTCAGCATGGTTTACTTTAACGACTACCCCATGTCTAAATTCAACTCCAAATCGCTCTGCGTGTACCCGGCCGAGCCGCCGCAATTCATCTCCTGATATACCGTCCGGCCAGCCGAGCAAGTTCCGATATTGGCGGCACAGGGTGGAGCGCCCTGTGCCTGCATCAATGACTAGCACACGATGCGCATACCGCCCCAACTGAATCGCTGCCTGCAAACCTGCAATGCCACCCCCGACTATGATGCAATCATACATACAAGCGCCTCCACGTTTGAAATGACTAAATTGGAATGACTTCACTTGGGATGTTGGGAATGATTTCATTCCTTTTTCATGGATATACAATGCCCCTCACTCGAATAAAAAATGCACGTTATTCCTGTACTTCTCACTCGCCGAAAAAAGTTGTGGAAAATTTTTATAAAAAAAGGCTTCCCTTTTTCAACACAACTGTTATAATACAGATCAAATAAGTCATATACTGTTTCATAACAGTTGTGATAACAAACCACCAATATCACTGAGGAGGATATGAATATGGATTGCTGCTATTGCCACGGAAATGGAGATTTGAATTGCACGGAATGTGAGGGTACGGGCTCGATAATGGAAGGCGGACATTGCTCCTCCTGCTCGGGACATGGAACGAATCCATGCTTGCGCTGTAACGGAAGCGGTCGCTTGGACTACGACTACAATGAACAGGACTCCATTGCCAGCATTTTGCAATCGATGTATTTCAGTCCTAACTTTAGCAGGGGGAGGTAGGCCAGATGTCGGGAGCATTCCTCGAACCAACGTCTAACCAAATAGGCGTTCTTGCTCCAATGTCAGACTCGTGCTATGAAATTGTAACTCCCGAAGCGCTGGCCTTTGTCGGCAAGCTACACAAGCAATTCAACGAACGTAGGCGCATGCTGCTGGAGGCCAGAGCTGAGCGGCAGCAACGCCTTGATGCGGGTGAGATGCCGCATTTTCTACTGGAAACGCAGGCGATACGCGACAGTAAATGGTCGGTCGCCCCCGTTCCTCCTGATTTACGCGACCGCCGCGTTGAAATTACAGGCCCTGCAGGTGATGCCAAAATGGTCATCAACGCCTTCAACTCTGGAGCGAAAGCGTTCATGGCTGACTTCGAGGATGCCAATTCGCCTACGTGGGCGAATACGATTGGCGGGCAATTGTATTTGCGCGACGCCATTCGGCGCACGATTTCCTACACCAGCCCTGAAGGGAAACACTATAAGCTGAATGAGCAGGTGGCAACACTGCTCGTCCGACCACGGGGCTGGCATATGGAAGAGAAGCATATTACGTTTGATGGTGAGCCAGCATCGGCAAGCCTAGTCGATTTTGGATTGTTTCTGTTCCATAACGCACACACTCTGTTACAGAACAGTTCGGGCCCTTATTTTTATTTGCCGAAACTAGAGAGCCATCTTGAAGCACGACTGTGGAACGACGTCTTCGTGTTCGCACAGCAGCAGCTTCATATTCCACAAGGCACCATTAAAGCAACAGTCCTCATCGAGACGATTCTCGCCACCTTTGAAGCAGACGAAATCTTATTTGAACTACGTGAACATAGCGCAGGCTTGAACTGCGGGCGCTGGGATTACATGTTCAGCTTCATTAAACGATTGAAACAACATCCACATGTTCTACTCCCTGACCGCGCTCAAGTGACGATGACCGCGCCATTTATGCAGGCGTACACCTCTTATGTGATACAGACGTGCCATAAACGCGGTGCCCATGCCATGGGCGGAATGGCCGCGCAAATACCGATTAAACATGATGCCGCCGCAAATGAAGCGGCAATGGAACGAGTTCGGGCCGATAAGCTGCGCGAAGTTCGCGCAGGGCATGACGGCACGTGGGTTGCCCACCCTGCACTCGTGCCGATTGCGATGGACATTTTCAATGCAGAAATGGCCGGAGATAACCAGCTGAGCAACAAGCGCGAGGACGTGCGAATTATCGCGGGAGATTTGTTGGCTGTACCGGAGGGCACGATTACGGAGCAAGGGCTGCGCACGAATATTAGTGTCGGGCTGCAATATATAGAGGCTTGGCTGCGCGGGTATGGTGCTGTGCCGATTTTTAATCTGATGGAAGACGCAGCGACAGCAGAAATTAGCCGCACGCAAGTGTGGCAGTGGATACGCCACCCACAAGGAAAGCTGTCAGGTGACGGCACCGATATTACGCTGGAACTGGTATTGCAATTCATTGAAGAGGAATTAACCGCCATTAAGGAGCATATGGGCGAGTTGACGTTTAACGGACGGAAGTTCGCAGAGGCTAAGGTATTGTTTACGAAGCTGATTAGCGATGAAAGCTGTAGCGAGTTCTTGACGGTCGCGGGCTATGATTTGTTGGGATGAATGAGTTTGGGTGATTGAGTTGGGATGAATGAATCGAGTACGAGGAGATGGTTGCGATGATGCAGCAGAAGAAGTTGAATGAGCTTGAGCAAAAATGGACTGGTGCGCGTTGGGAAGGGGTAACGCGGCCTTACACGGCCGAAGATGTGCTGCGTTTGCGCGGTTCTGTGCAAGTGGAACATACGTTGGCGCAATTGGGGGCAGAACGGCTATGGCAACTGGTGCATACGGAGCCCTATGTAGCTGCGCTTGGTGCGTTAACGGGCAATCAAGCGATTCAGCAGGTGAAGGCTGGGCTGAAAGCTATTTACTTAAGCGGCTGGCAAGTCGCTGCGGATGCGAATTTATCCGGCCATATGTATCCGGATCAAAGCTTATATCCGGCAAATAGTGTACCGCAAGTCGTTAAACGCATTAATCAAGCGTTGCAACGCGCCGACCAAATTCAGCACGGGGAAGGCAAAGAGGATACTTATTTCTTTGCCCCGATTGTGGCTGACGCTGAGGCAGGCTTCGGTGGGCCGCTTAACGTATTCGAACTCATGAAGGGAATGATTGAAGCGGGGGCAGCAGGCGTACACTTCGAAGACCAGCTGTCTTCGGAGAAGAAATGCGGGCACTTGGGCGGCAAAGTGTTGATCCCGACCCAACAGGCGGTGCGTAATTTAGTAGCTGCACGCTTAGCAGCTGATGTGATGGGCACCGACACGCTCATTATCGCCCGCACTGACGCAAATGCTGCGCAGCTCATTACGAGCGATGCCGATCCGTATGATCGTCCATTCCTGACGGGCAAGCGGTCTCCGGAAGGGTTCTACTACACCCGCTCCGGTCTGGATCAAGCCATCGCGCGCGGCCTAGCCTATGCACCATACGCAGATCTCGTCTGGTGTGAGACGTCCGAACCGAACATTGAGGAAGCACGCCGCTTCGCTGGAGCGATTCACGCCCAGTACCCAGGTAAGCTGCTTGCTTACAACTGTTCCCCTTCTTTCAATTGGAAGAAGAAGCTTGATGATGCCGCTATCGCCAGCTTTCAACGGGAGCTCGGGCAGATGGGCTATAAGTTCCAGTTCGTCACACTTGCTGGATTTCATGCACTCAACTACAGCATGTTCGAGCTGGCTAGAGGCTACAAGGAACGTGGCATGGCTGCATATTCCGAGCTGCAACAGGCCGAATTCACGCTGGAGCCGTACGGCTATGAAGCCGTGAAGCATCAGCGCGAGGTCGGCACTGGCTACTTCGATGAGGTTGCACAAGTCATCGCCGGAGGCAACTCCTCGACGACCGCGTATCAACACTCCACCGAGGCAGAGCAATTCACTTAAGCTGTGCAAGTCGCTTAAGTGGGCTCCGACACCAAGCTCCGATCGATCCTTAACCTAATTGCGTTACCTTCTTGCGGGTTGACCAACGTTACGTCACTAGCACGCTCGCTTCAAGTATGCCACCATCGGCTACGAATAGCTGCTGCTCCCTCGTGGGGTAAGGTCAACCCGCTGTCCACTTTACCGCTTTCGCATCACATTTCGTTTGACCTCTGCGTTATTTATCTATCCTATCCATGCCGCCTCATTACGGTTTAGATGCAGGGACAGCAGAGAACTCTGCTTCGTATACTTTCATCAACAACTCTGTCATGACAGCGTTTAGATCATTGCCATGGTAGTTAATGCTCATTGTTGCTGCATGTTTCCCATCACTCGTAACAAACGTATACGTCCTAAATCCTTGAATACCTCCGGCATGGCCCCACAACTTCACCCCATTTGGGAGCTGCGTCTCTATAATGCCAAGACCATAACTTCCGCCAGCTTCGGGGAGTGGTAGCGTATGTTGCAACTCCTTCATTTGTTCGGGCTTAAGCAACTTGCCATTTATCACTGCCGTTATGAAGCGATTAAGGTCATCGGCTGTCGAGATCATTCCGCCTGATGTAGAAGCTGCGGTGACATTAAGCTCTGTAAAATCTTCTAATGGCCCACCTGCTTTATGCTGGTAGTAGCCTCTGGCGTGCGGCTCGGGCAGCTTCGTGACAGAGCCTGGTACACTCGTATTTTTCAGCTTCAACGGTTCTATAATACGCTGTTTAATTTGCTCGGCAGATGATTGTCCGGTCACCTTTTCAATAATCATTCCAGCAATAATGTAATTCGTGTTGGAGTAAGACGACTTAGCGCCTGGTGCGAACAACGGCTTTTGTTGAATGCCTACTTTTACGAGTTCCTCAGAAGTAAAGCTCTTAAATCGATTTTCATATAACTTCTTCATAAACGCTTCATCCGTATAGCTAGCTATACCGCTTGAATGGTTTAGCACTTGTCGGACTGTAATGTCGCTTCCCTTATAGCCGTTGCCTTGCACAAGTCCTGGCAGCCATTTTTCCACGGAGTCATCCAGACTTAACTTACCTTCTCCTACGAGTTGCAGTAGCGTAACCGACACAAATGTTTTTGTAATGCTGCCGATTCGGAAATGAAAGTCTGTCTTCATACTTCGCTCTGAAAAGAGGTTAGCTGACCCTGAAGTATAATGCTGCGCGACTCCGTCCTTATTCGTAACGAAGAGAACGCCCGGAATCCCCTTAGCAACTCCCTCTTTTAACGCCTGCACAATAGTACGATTGAGCTCATTATGTTGTCCGCTCTTAGTTGAATGTATCGATTGGTTCGTCGCTGCTTTTGTATTGGCGTTCGTAGCGGTAGTATCGCCTGTCGCACCTGTCGTGCCCGCTGCTGCTAACACGGCTCCCCCGCCTGCCGTCAGTATGGTTGCACTAGTCAATAAGACGGTTAAGCTAAGCATCATCACTTTTCGGATATTCATCTGCTTCATGCCTCCTCGCCAAATGGCTGGAATTTTTTAGATTCACACCTATGACGTGAGTGCATTAAAATAGCCCTTCACTTACTTTGCTGAATGAGTAAATTCCGCTTCGAGTACCTTTTGGCTAATCTCTTTTATCGATTTCATCTTATCGATAGCAAGTAAATTCAGACTATAACTAATCACGTGCTTGCCATGGAGTGTCCCACCTACAAACGTCAAGTATCCTGGGATAGCTCCGTTATGCCCCCACACGGCTACACCATTCGCAAGCTTCGTCTCAAAAATACCAAGTCCGTAGCGACCATTCGGGCTATCTACTGTATCTTCAAACATCTGCTTCATTTGCTCCGGTTTAAGCAGCTTGCCCGACAACAGTTCCGTGAAGAAGCGATTGATGTCTCCCGCTGTTGAAACCATACCCCCCGATGCATACGCCGCCGTAGCATTTATCTCCGTAAAATCTCGTAAGTCCCCGCCCGGCTTTTGTGCAAAATAGCCTCTCGTATATGGTTCTGGCAGTTGATGCTGTGACGCTTCTGGCACATATGTATTTTTTAATTGCAAAGGCTCAATGATTCGATTTCTCACTTGTTCGGGGTACGTACTCCCCGTTACTTTCTCAATGATTAAGCTCGCTAACACATAATTCGTATTGGAATAGAACCATGAGGTTCCCGGTGCAAATAATGGTTTTTGCTGCAAGCCAAGTTTAACTAGTTGTTCCGGCTTATAGCTTTTAAGTGGATTTTCAAGCGCATCTTTTGCAAACTGTGTATTTGCTTCGTTAAAGCTCGCAATTCCACTCGTCATATTCAACAGCTGCCTAATCGTAATTTTGCTACCATCATAGCCGTTGCCTTGTACCACACCGGGCAGCCATTTTTCAACGGTATCGTCTAAGCTTAACTTCCCCTCACCGACTAATTGCAGCACCACAGTGGCGGTAAAGGTCTTCGTTGTACTTCCAATCCGAAAATGAAAATCAGGCTGTATACTGCGACCCGAATGAATGTTAGCTTTACCTGCTGCATATCCCCACTTCACGCCGTCTTTCAAGGATTGTGCCAACACACCCGGAATACCTAGAGCAACCATTTCATCCAAAGCTTGTTGGACTGCCTTTTTTTGTTCCTCTGTGCCTAAACTCTTTAAGGAAATTGCAGGCGTTAAATGGCCTATATTCGCTTGCACGGCGTTAACTTTTACCGCGCCTCCAGTCGCATACAGCAACATCGTCCCTGCCATCATCATGGATAAGCTCAACAGTACTGTTTTCTTTGCGTTCATTTCTAATCTCTCCTCAAATATCAGATAAGTAAGCTGTGCTCGGGCTTATGTAATGGCTTTCCTTGGTCGTTGTACCGCGGATCGAACACATGATTTAGAATAAGCGAGCTGCTGTCAACTCTCCTAGTGACGCAATGTCATATGACATAATTAAAGGCTGCCCTTATGAGAAAAGCATCTCTGGGCAGCCTTTTTCCCTATTTATTTCGCGGATTGAGCGAACTCCGCTTCAAATACTTTATTGCCTGCCTCCAATATAGACGTCATCTGCTTGATATCGCCGGAGAGTAGATTAATGTTGAAATTGATGACATGCTTACCTCCGAGTGTCCCACCTACAAACGTAGCGTAGCCTGGAATACTTCCATCATGTCCCCAGACCGCATGGCCATTCGATAACTTTCTTTCATAAATACCGAGCCCGTAACGCCCCAATGGGCTGTCAATTGGTGATTCGAACATCTGCTTCATTTGCTCAGGCTTGAGCAATTTGCCCGACAGCAGTTCACTGAAGAAGCGATTGATGTCCGCGTTGGATGAAATCATTTCACCTGCCGCATGGGCAACCGTGACATTTTGCTCGGTGAAATCTTCTAAAGATTTATCCGGCTTATATGCATAATATCCTCTTGCATGCGGCTCTGGGAGCTTCTGCGATTTGCCTGGTACATACGTATGCGTTAACTTTAACGGTTCGATAATACGCTGTTTAATTTGCTCGGCATGTGTTTGTCCCGTTGCTTTTTCAATCATTAGACTGACGAGTACCGTGTTTGTATTGGAATAGGACCACTGTGTTCCAGGCGCAAATAACGGCTTTTGCTGCAAAGCCATTTTGACTAGATCATCTGGTTGGTAGGTTTTGAAACGATTCTCAATCATGCCTTTTGTAAATTGTTCGCTGCTGGTATAGCTCGCAATGCCGCTCGTCATATTAAGCAATTGCTTGAGCGTAATTTTGCTGGCATCATAACCGTTGCCCTGCACCACACCTGGCAGCCATTTTTCTAGCGTATCGTCTAGGCTTAGTTTCCCTTCACCGACTAATTGCAAGGCCACCGTTGCGGTAAAGGTCTTCGATGTACTCCCAATCCGAAAATGAAAATCAGGCTGCATACTCCGTCCGGAATGTACGTTGGCTTTGCCTGCTGCATAATCCCACTTCACGCCGTCTTTCAAGGATTGTGCGAGGACACCTGGTACGCCTTTAGCAAGAATGTCATCCAGCGCTTGTGTAACCGCCTTTTTTTGCGCATCGGTATTCGTCTTATTTAACAGCACGTTAGGTGTAGTGCTCGTACTCTTCGCTTGAGTTTCTAATTGATTCACTGCTTGAGTTTCTGCTTGAGCATGAGCGAGTGTCGCTCCTCCATTTGCATACAATAGCGTTGTCCCTGCTGTCATAACAGCTAGGCCTAATATCATTTTTTTCTTTACGTTCATGTGTAACATCTCCTTTGGTTGCTAGATCGCCGTTGCTTCATTTCGATACATGCTGGTGCATGTTGGTGCACGTTGGTGCACGTGCCCTCGTTGACCCGTGTGCCTTAACACGATTCACGATGCACAATGTACGAGCACATGAGTCAGCATAAGCGTGTAGCTGTCATATTTCCAAGTGACAATATGTCATATGACATATTGAACATGGCGAAATAAGCGCGCATTAGGTAAATAGCAGCTGAGAGGTTCCATCCTTGAGGCCCTCTCGCAAGCACGCTTTTTTTATGTCCGCCACATGTAAAAGGGGATGCCTCACCGTCATGATCAATGACTTTCGAGACATCCCCTTTCGTCTATTTTTCAGTTGATTGGAATAGTAGCGCTGGTATCTTATCTTGCAAACTCATAACTACTTCAAGCCGAGGTGTCAATTTACCAGGAGTAAGATAATTATTATTTAATGTGACAACCTGCTTCCCGCCTAAGGAACCTACCGTTAGCGATACTGAGCCGTGAATTCCTCCACCATGTCCCCAGACGGAGGCCCCATTTGCCAACTTTATCTCACGAATACCTAGACCATAACGTACATGCTGACTCTCTACACAATCAAGCATTTGCTTCATCTGTTCGGGCTTTAGTAGTTTTCCAGCTAGAAGCTCTGTGAAGAAACGGTTCAAATCGTTAGCTGTCGAAATCATATCACCGGATGCATCAGCCACAGCTGGATTCATTTCCGTAATATCATGAAGCTGCTTATCGCTCGTACTGTAGTAAGCTCTTGCATGTGGTTCTGGCAGCTTAGATGAAGCCCCTGGAACCAAACTATTTTTCATACCGAGCGGCTTTATGAGTCGTTCGGTAATTTCCTCCGCGTGCGTCTTGCCCGATACTTTATGAATGACTAAGCCAGCTAACACATAATTGGTATTAGAATAATAGAAGTCCGTCCCGGGTGCGAATAAAGGCTTTTTCTGTAAACCAACTTTCACAAGCTCATTAGCCGTGTAGGCTTTAAAAGGGCTTTCAAAAGACTTCTCCATAAATGCCGTATCATCCGTGTAGCTAGCAATGCCGCTCGTATGATTAAGTAATTGTCGAACGGTAATCTTGTTGCCGTCATAGCCATTACCTTGTACGACACCCGGGAGCCATTTTTCAATCGAATCATCCAAGCTCAGCTTGCCTTCCCCAACTAATTGCAGCACAACAGTAGCTGTGAACGTCTTCGTAATGCTCCCAATTCGAAAATGAAAGCCGGGCTGCATCTTGTGTTCCGCAAATATACTGCTCTTCCCCGTTCCATATTCCCACTTCACTCCGTCATTCTGCGTTTGGATGATCATGCCGGGTATGCCTTGCTTGATTGCTTCTTCCATCAGCTTCCTGATTGCATCCTTAGTTTGCTCGGATGTCCCGGATATCTCTGTTGTAGGCTTTTTCGCAATAATTGAACGACTTGATTGATCCACAAAAGCGGCGGACGTCCCTTCATTTGCATACAAAAGCGTTGTACCTGCCATCATAATCGCAAAGCTCAGCAGCATTGTTTTTTTTACGTTCATATTCACATCTCCTCAATCGCTCTAATGGTTTCTGTTTCTGTGCCTCAGCACACCATTAGAGTAAGCTTGAGCGTGTCATGCTTGATAGTGACGATTCATCATCATCTTGACTGACCAACTGTCATATGACAAAAAACTATACCTGCATAAGTAACCTCTTATTAAATGGAAGTTGACATCCACTTCGATTTGGCCTATCGTTAACATTGATTATAGTTAGTACTCACTAACATTTAAGGAAAGGGGCGTCACCATGAGCCAACGTGCAGAAAAGACAGCTGACAAAATATTAGAAGCTGCCATTGAACTCATCTGCGAGCACGGCTACCAAGCAGTGACTACCAAGAGCATTGCCCAAGCTGCTGGGGTCAGCGAGATGACCGTATTTCGTATCTTCGGGACGAAGAAGGGGATATTAGAGGCAGCGATTGATAAATATTCATATAGCGTTCCGATGACGCACGCTTTTGAAGAATGCATCAAATGGAACTTGGAAGCGGATTTGTTCATGGTGAGCAAACTGTATCACGATTTGATGAGGAAAAACCGGAAAGTGTTCGTCATTTCGATGATGGAACGAAACACGATGCCGGAGCTCTTTACGCAGTCGACAGCGCACCCGCGCAAGCTGAAGGAGCTGTTAACAGACTACTTTGCTGAAATGCAGCGTAGGGGCCTAGTCGTTGCCGGTGATCCCGAGCATCAGTCGATTACGTTTCTATATATGAATCACGGCAAATATGTGAGCGAGACATTTACAGGCGGTTTAGTGTCATCCATTCAGCTCGATGATTGGCTGCCTGATGCTATTCGCGTGTTAGCTAGAGGGTTAACGCCTTAGTACCGTTATTACCGTTATTATCTTAAACCAACAACAAGGAGATGCCCTAATGACCACACACAAACAGACACCAACTGCAACACCGTCGATTTGGTCCAAGACATTTGTCACCTTAATACTGGCCAATCTACTGCTGTTCATGGGCTTTCAAATGTTGCTGCCCACGATCCCGACATTCGTTGCACAGCAAGGCGGCAGCGAGTTCGTCATCGGCCTGATTATGGGGATGTTCACGCTATCCTCCATTATTATCCGACCTATTTCCGGCGCAGCACTGGATAAATTGAACCGCAAACGCATATTGCTCGTCGGATATGTCATTTGTTTAATCGCAATCGCTCTTTATAATTGGTCTGTTCTTGCAGGCTATGTCTTACATGTTCGGTTTCTTCACGGATTAGGATGGGGTATTGTAACGACGACCGTCGGAACGATTGCCTCTGATTTAGTTCCGGCAGCTCGTCGTGGCGAAGGACTTGGCTATTTTGGTCTATCAACTATTTTGGGCGCGGCTCTTGGCCCGATGGCGGGTATAGCACTATCCAACAGCTTCGGATTTAAGGCCATGTTTACAACGTCATTTATCTTGACTGTATTATCCATGATCGTCACGTTATTGCTTAGTCTTCCACGCCCAGCAGGCAGTCAAGTGCAGGAGAAGATGTCGCTATGGGCCCGATTTTTTGAAAAAAAGGCGCTATTCCCATCATTACTTATGCTTATGTTCGGGATTACGTACGGTGGAATCGCAAGCTTTATTACCTTGTTCGGTATTGAGGCTGGCATCGCCAATGTAGGCTGGTTCTTCTTCATTAACGCTATATGCGCCTTTCTTGTGAGGCCGATAGCGGGTAAGTTGTTCGATAAAAAAGGACATGTTACCGTGTTGCTACCAGGTGCTGTACTTGCGATAATCGGGCTGATTATATTAGCAAATGCGGATTCGACCATGCTGCTTATTGTGGCAGCGTTGTTCTATGGTTTAGGCTTCGGTGCCGTGCAGCCTTCTTTGCAGGCTTGGGTTATTAACCGCGTGACTCCGCAGCGCAGAGGGGTTGCCAACGGGATGTTCTACTCCTCGTTTGACCTTGGTATCGGTGGAGGAGCGATGATCCTTGGCCCTGTTGCCAGCCAGATGAGCTATTCGGGCATGTACTTGTTCTCTATCTTGTTCATCGCGTTGTATCTGGCCATTTATACAGGGTACTTGTTAAAAAATAAGAAAGCGAAGATGGCAAACGCCTAATATTTATTAAAGAAGCAAACCGGATATCCCTTATGGAGTTACAGCCATAGGTACATCCGGTTTCTTTATTTTTAAATGTGAGCCTGCATGTCGGTCGAGTGTCTACTTCGAAGCTGCGTTAAAATGTAACGCGTCCAATTTGTCGATAACCCCAAATATAAGCTCTCTTCCATCGTCACCAAGTTTATTTATATTAACCGCTAGCACCTGTTTGCCATCTCGTGTTCCGACGAGGTGAGAAGCCGAGCCGGGTACTCCACCGTCGTGTCCCCAAATAGACAGATCTTTAGATAATTTGGTTTCGAAAATCCCAAGACCCGCATGTTTTTTTGGCAACATGATGGTATCCATGGTTGTTAACATTTGTGCCAACTGTTCTGGTTGTAGTAAAGAACCAGACAATAGCGCGCTATTGAATCGACTAAGATCATCCAAAGTCGAAATCACTTCGCCCGATGCATCGTCCCAAGTTGTATTATACTCCGTAAAGTCTTGTAAAGTACCACCCTTCTTATTGTAGTATCCTCTTGCATGAGGATCAGGCAGCTTCTGGGATGTGCCCGGGAGAAATGTATTTTTCAACCCCAGTGGCTCCAAAATACGCTGCTTAATCTGTTCAGCATACGTTTGTCCGGTTACTTTTTGAATGATGCGGCCAGCTATCACCGTGTTTGTGTTCGAGTATTCATATCTCGCCCCCGGGGCAAATTTCGGTTTATGCTGCACTCCCATACGAGTAAGCTCTTCCGCTGTATACGTTCTAAACGGATTTTCAAAAAAGTCCTTCATCGTCTGATCAGTTGTGTAATCCGCAATCCCGCTCGTATGCTGAAGCAAGTTTCGAATCGTTACTTTATTCCCGTCATAACCATTGCCTTGCACAACGCCCGGCAGCCACTTTTCTACTGAATCGTCTAAACTTAGCTTCCCCTCGCCAACTAGCTGCAACATAACAACCGCCACAAACGTTTTCGTAATGCTTCCTATGCGAAAATGAAAATCGGGCTGCATCGGACGACCAGAATGGATATTAGCTTTACCCGCGCTGAATTGCTTTTTCGTTCCATGATCAACGGTCTGGACGATGATTCCCGGGATACCTTGCTTAACAGCGTCGTCTATGATCTTTTGAATGGCCGCGTACTTCGTCTTCGTAGCAGCAACCGTCCCTTTTGCACTTGATTCAGACATCTGACTGGAACTATCCGCTGCGTAAGCAGTCGATACACCCCCGCTAACAGGCAACAATGTTGCCCCTGTCAACATAACAGCTAAGCTCAACATGATCATTTTTTTCACGTTCATTCCTACCACTCCTAATCACATGAAATATGAATCCTCCTCAGATTAAGGGAGGCGTTGTCATGTTCCATAGTGACAAATCAGTCATATGACACCAAAATGACTACCAAAACACAAAAGGCTGCCCCACATCCAGATGGATGTTAAGGACAGCCTCACTCAGCAAATAGCTATTTTACAATGGAATTGAATCCGGTTGTCAAACAATCAAAGTTAACTTCACTCACTGAGTGGGTTGCCGAACTCCGCTTCCAGCATTTTTTTCTCCGCATCTTTCATAACCTTAGCTTTATTGCGTTCGCCGCGGTGGTGCAGGTTATAGTTAAAACTAATCACATGCTTGCCATCGAGTGTTCCTCCTACATAAGAGATAAATCCTGGAACGCCTCCGGCATGTCCCCAAATCGACACTCCGTTTGCGAGTGTCCGCACATTGATGCCGAGACCATAACTACCATTAATTTCAGGTGAGGGTACAGCGTTAAGCATCTCCTTCATTTGCTCTGGTTTAAGCAATTTCCCAGCTAGTAGTTCGGAAAAAAAGCGATTTAAGTCACCCGTGGTCGAAATCATTTCACCTGCTGCATTTCCCCAAGTCGGACTCATCTCTGTGAAGTCTTCTAAAGCTCCAGCTGGAGCTTTAATGGAATAGCCTCTTGCATGCGGCTCTGGCAACTTCGTAATCGAGCCCGGCACAGAAGTATTTTTTAATTGCAACGGTTCAATAATGCGCTGTTTAATTTGCTCGGCATACGATTGACCTGTTACTTTTTGAACAATTAAGCCAGCCAGCACCGTATTCGTACTGGAATAATCAAACTTAGTACCCGGCGTAAATAATGGCTTTTGTTGTAGGCCTATTTTCACAAGCTCTTCTGCCGTGTAGGTTTTAAAACGGTTTTCATTCAACGTTTTCATTAATGACTCATTTACACAGTCAGCAATACCACTAGTCATATTAAGCAACTGCCGAACCGTAATTTGGCTGCCATCATGGCCGTTGCCCTGTACAACACCCGGCAGCCACTTTTCCACGGTGTCATCCAAGCTCAACTTTCCTTCGCCTGCTAATTGCAGCACTACCGTAGCGACAAACGTCTTCGTTATACTGCCGATTCGAAAATGAAAATCGGGCTGCATGCTGCGATCCGCATAAATGCTAGCTTTACCTGTCGCGTACTCCCACTTCGCTCCGTTTTTCAACGTTTGCACGATCACACCTGGGATACCCTTAGCCACGACTTCATCCAGCGCTTGTGTAATTACCTTTTTTTTCTGCGCAGCATCCGCCTCATTGAATGACGCTACATGTGCTGCTTTGTTCGTCTGAGCATTTGCAACAGACACTCCTCCGTTCGCATACAGCAGCATTGTCCCCGTCATCGTAACTGCTAAGCTCATCATGATTGTTTTCTTTACATTCATCTCTTAAACAACTCCTCCATGATTGGTTTGTTGTTATCCCCTAGCTGCATCAACACATGGTTAGAGTAAGCGAGATGTTGTCATATTTCATAGTGATTAACAATCATATTTATTGTGATGATGTGTAATATGACAAAATAAACGACATAAATAAAACTGCCCCCACATCTTTGAAAGACGTGGAGGCAGTCGAAAAACTATGGTTTATATTTTGTTCTGACGCTTCGCCAGCCATGGCAGGATTAAGCCAAGACCGAGCAAGCCGAACGGCGTCACAACGTTGAGTGCAAATTGGAAGTACCACTCACTTGTGAAGGCTTCCACTTTCGGGAACATACCCATCAAGCAGGCAAATGCCGTGAACAGGAAGCACCACAAAGCGATTCCGTAGCCGACCTTGCGATTTTTCACAAATTGATAATCCGATTGGAACTTATCAGCCAACTTCATCAAGGCCATAAAGGCCAAAAATACGAATAAATAACGCATCGGCATGACGATAGAGTTCAAATCAAGCAACCAGTTGAACAACGAGTTCATGTTGCCGATTCCAAACGCCGGAATAATAATGAGCGCGCTGACGAGTATGCCCGTCAAAATGTAGCCGTTAATCGGCGTGTTATGCGCATTCGTCTTAAGCAAGCTCTTCGGAACGTAGCGTGCGTCTGCATCAAGCAGCAACACTTTCAATGGCGCATCGATCGAGAACGCCAAAGCTGAGATTTGCGCTAATGTGTTCGCAACCGCGTACAAGATCAAGAACGTGTTGCCGATACCATAGTACTCGCCAAGTGTTTGGAACGCGTAGTATTGGCCGTTCATTTTCAAGTCCGCTGGAATGTTGTTCGAGTCGAACATCATACCCATCGCAAACGAGCCAAGCAAGGCACAGATCGCGACCATAATCGCCAAAATAAGCATCCCGCGAGGGAACTCCTTCGACGGGTTGTTCGTGTTGTTGACGTAAGGAGATATTTTCTCCGCGCCACCAACGGCAAATACAAGCATGGATAGCGTCGTAAAGTAAGCGAAGTTAAATTCCGGAATAAACGAGCTAACCGTAATATTAGCCGTTGCTACCTGAACACCTGTCAGCATAGGCGCTGTAATCGCAAGTACGATGTACAGCAACGACATAATGAAGACAGAAATACCTGCAACCGTACCTATTTTCTTTAAGGAAGTAATGCCGCGGGACGCGACCCACAGGAACATTAAGAAAATGATTAAACACGCTACTTGCAAAGCCATCGGCGAGAACTTCTTAATAAAGTCACCGCTGCCTGTAGCCGTCCAGCCAAGTGCGATCAGAATCGCCTGTGGCTTCTGCGCCAAATAAGGAATGTGTACAACCCAATACGTCCAAGCCGCAAGGTAAGCGATAGTTGGCCCCATCGTTTCCTTAATCCACGAGCTGACGCCGCCTTTGCCGTCTTTGAAAGTTGAGCCAAGCTGGCCGACCATCAGCGCGTACGGAACAAAGTACAGGGCGATGATGAGAACCCAAGACGTAATAACGGACAAACCTTGGTTCGCATAGTTGTTGACGACGTTACCGAAACCCCACACAGAAACGAAAGCCATGAGGGCGATGTTATACCATCGAAGCTTCTTTTGTGCGTCATTCATGATGTCAAGCTCCCCTCTAAATCTCAAAAAATATGAATTATGGTGCTTACGCCATGTTACAACACATAAAACGGGCGATAATTACCAATAATTTAATAGAAAATAAATATTGTATTTCATTTAAATAAATTTTAACTTCCATTATTAAGTATACAACTTGTATCCTCCGTGGTCATTTCATATATTCTTCCACGTCATCCAGCTAATCGGTTAAAGCATATGTATACAAAAAAAGACCTCTATTCCACTGCATCGTCCCTAGTCATAGGAGATACATCGAATAAAGGTCTTATATGAAAAATTGACTGTTAGGCAATCTATTAAGCCATTAAAATTAGGACGAAGATTAGGACTAGGATGCAGCGGATTTAGCCTTAGCCGCACTTGTACCGCTCTCGCCATTTTCCACAGCATGCACCAAATCGTAAGGCACACAAATCGGTACACCTGTACGCGGATCAGGCATAATATCCGCTTCGATGCCGAACACTTCACGCAAGACGTCATGCGTGACTACCTCTTCAGGCGTGCCTTCGCTGGTAACCGTCCCTTGCTTAATCGCAATGACATGGTGAGCGTACCGTGTTGCATGGTTCAAATCGTGCACAACCATTACGATTGTCCGATTCTCTTCCTCATTCAGCTTCTGAAGTAGCTTCAATACTTCCAATTGATGCGCCATATCTAGAAACGTAGTTGGCTCATCCAAGAACAAGATGTCCGTTTGCTGCGCAAGCGCCATCGCAATCCACGCCCGCTGCCGCTGCCCGCCAGACAATTGATCCACAGGACGATCAGCAAAATCATTCATCCCCGTTACGTCAATAGCCCACTGCACAATATTAATATCTTCACGTGTCATGGAGCCGAATCCTTTTTGATGAGGAAAACGTCCATACGTCACAAGCTCAGACACCGTCAAACCGTCTGGTGCCGTTGGGTTTTGCGGCAAAATAGCCAAGTGCTTCGCAATTTCTTTCGTCGACTGTTGGAACACCGACTTACCGTCAAGGTATACCGTACCGCCTTGTGGCTTCATAATACGAGCCATCGCCTTCAGCATCGTAGACTTACCAGAACCATTTGCTCCGACCAGCGCCGTAATTTTGCCCTCTGGGATGGACACGTTCAAGTTCTTCACGATAAGGCGTTCGCCGTATCCGATATTTAACTGTTCGGTATACAATCTGTAACGATTGTCATTGGATGTTGTATTGCTCATCTGCTTGTCCCTCCATATGTCGCACCAAAATTAATGCTCATGGTCATGATCATGACCGTGAACGTGACGTTCTAGTAAGGCCTGCTTCTTGGCGACGCGCTCCTCTTTCGACATACGCGGGCACGTATAGCAGTAACCGTGATCTTTCGTTTTGTATGCCAAGCAGCAGACCGACTTCATACGCAGTTGCTTGCCAGCATCATGCCAGTCCTCGACATAGCGAAAGCGCAGGATGAACGGATTTTTGCTACGTCCGAACGTCTCAGGCTCCGTTTCCTTCAACGCCTCCATATCCGCTTCAAGCTTCTGCTTCAGCTCAAGGGACGACGCCCGCCCATGCCACAACTCATAATAGTAATTCAGGCTATCCGCCATTCTCGTCCAAATCTGCCCTGCGTTAAGCCCTGTCGATTCCGCAAACATATCCACCAACGGCTTGGCTTCCTTCTTATAAAAAGTGTCCAACACTTGCGCACGCCACTCACTTCGCGCCTGCGCATCCAGCGGGTTCGGACACGCTTCTTCTTTATGCTCGATTAACATGAAATTGAACATGGAATGACCATGATCTTCATACACTTGCACTTCAATATTAGACAGGCTCAGTACGGGAACACGGTCGTGATGCGACATTCCATATTGCAGAACCGCACTTACACACCCATACCACGACCCAAAGAACGAAGCGATAACTTCTGGACTAAGTGCTTCTATATGAGGTCCGTAAAATGCTGAAAACTGCTGCATCTTCTCTTTATCCAACAGCTCAGATAACACAACTCGATATTGTGGATTCGGGATCTCCCGTAAAGAAACGTAGCATTCTTTTTCCAGCATCTCAAAATTAATCGGGTCAATGGTTGTACTGGACATCGTGTCATGCGCCCCCTAAATGAATGTGTGCACGTATGTATATCATAAAGTTGAGAATCATTTTCATTACCTGTTTTGAATGATAATGTTTTTCATCAAGGTTGTCAACGAACGCAAGGCCTGAAAGGGGAATTTACGAAGGAGCGAGAAAATAACGTTCGTTATACACATTAAATATCCCTTCGTACATAAGAGCCTAGGCTTTCATTGATATAGGAAGCGAAGTGTGGGGATAAAGTAGAGGTTTCGTGCGAAGTTTGTTCGTGAGTCGTGAACAAATGGGGAAAGTGTCCACACAAAGGTGGACAAGAGGACATATAAGCTCGGCGACAAAATGACACGACACACCATCTCCACATTCTATATATAGGATGCAAGCACAATCTGACCACTACATGCAGATGCGAAAAAGCCAAACACTACAGCGCGAAAGCAAAGTGCCGCAACGCAAAGGGTACCTCCCTATTACTTTCGTGTCCACTATTTGAAAGACAAATCTCCTTAAAGATCCGTATGCAGTGGACAATCATGCCAAAATAAAAAGAAGCCACTCGAATGATAATCGAGTGGCTTTGACTTAAAGCATTAGTGCGCTGGGAAAAATACCATTTGAATGGCGAATATAACGCCGAATACGTACAAGATTGGATGCACGTTCTTACCTTTACCACTCACCAGCTTCAACAGCGGGTACGTAATAAATCCGATTGCGATCCCTGTCGCAATGCTCGACGTCAATGGCATGCTGATTAGAATGGCGAAGGCAGGAAACGCCTCATCGAATTCATTCCACTCGATACGCGCCAACCCGTCCATCATTAAGCAGCCTACAATAATTAGGGCTGGTGCTGTAATCGCTGGCAATGATGAAATCGCTCCTAGTATAGGCGAGAAGAACAAGGTCAACAGAAATAGTCCCGCTACCACAAGCGATGTTAAACCTGTACGACCACCTGCAGCCACACCCGCCGACGACTCGATATAAGCACTTGACGGCGTCGTTCCCATCACTGAGCCAGCCGTCGTTGCGAGAGCGTCCGCCATAAGTGCCTGCTTCGCACGCGGGAACTTGTTGCCTTTCATTAGGCCCGCTTGCTCCGCTACACCGATCATCGTGCCTGTCGTATCAAAAATCGTCACGAGCAAGAACGCGAACACGACCGTGTACAGACCATGTTCAAACACTCCCATGACGTCCAAATCGAACAACACAGGCGCCGCTGGCATCGCGACGATTCCATCGAATTTCAGCAATCCCATGCTGTAGCCAATGATCGCTGTCACTGCCATCCCGATAAATAACGCACCTTTTATTTTACGTGCCATTAACATCAGTGTAATGAACAATCCCGCCAAAGCTACAATCGTTACAGGCTGGTGCAAATCACCGAATGTGACCATCGTTGCCGGGCTTGGCACCACGATTCCTGAAGATTTCAAGCCGATAAATGCGATAAACAGTCCGATACCTGCTGTAATGCCGTATTTTAATGAAGGAGGAATGGACTCGATTAAAGTCTCACGTATTTTTGTAAATGTCAGCAACATAAACAGGATACCCGCGATGAACACCGTGCCGAACACCACTTGATAACTTACGCCCTGTGAAGCGACTACCGATGCAAAGTACGCATTCATCCCCATGCCTGGAGCGACTGCGATCGGATGGTTGGCGAACAAGGCCATATATAAAGTACCAATAATCGCGGAGATTACGGTCGCCATAAATACTTGCTGGAACGGAACACCTGCGCTAGATAAGATGCTAGGATTTACAACTACGATATAGACCATCGTTAAAAACGTCGTAAGGCCAGCCGTCATCTCGGTGCGCACGTTCGTACCGTGCTCTTTGAGCTTAAACCACTTTTCCATTAGATGATGTTGCCCCTTTCATTGAGCTCTTGGTGAACTGTAGTTGGCTAATGAACATTTATTTGCTATTGTTCGTATTTTTCATCGTAATTAGCCATTCATTAGTACAAAGCACGTATGTATCCTATAAAAAATACGACTGTTTGTCAACTTTTTTATTTTATTTATTCGTGTTTTGTTGTTATTTAGGCGGGTAAAAAGATATAAACAGAGATGTTTTTGCCAAAAACACGAACAATAAAACAATGTTCACATAAAAAAGCCACCCGTATAATGAATACGAGCAGCTTGGCGATCTATATATGATGTTCGAATAGTTTAAAATTCAGATTTAGAGTAGGCCAATATTGTGAGATGTTTTGTTGATTCCAAGTAATGATTCCGCATGGTCTACTGTTTCATGCACTATATGTTCAGCTGTCTGATTCTCCTTGAGCAGACGCGTTGCTTGACCCGCCCACAACGACATCTGACCTGCTTTGTTCTGGGCAGCAGCAGCACGGCGAATGTCGCCGGTAATTGTGTTCTGACTCGGGAATGGTAGCGGTGCGACACCCGATTGTTCGACTTGCTCAATAAAGGCATTCCGTACACCCCGAGCTGGACGCCCAGAGAACGCCTTCGTCACGACGGTGCTTTCCTCATCACTTGCAAGCAGCGCTTCTTGATAAGCAGCGTGGGCGCCAGATTCAACCGCTGTAAGGAAGCGCGTCCCCAATTGAACGCCCTGTGCACCTAACATCAGCGCCGCCGCCAAACCACGTCCGTCCATAATGCCGCCTGCCGCAATAACAGGAATACGTACCGCATCAACCACTTGCGGCACAAGCGAGAACGTTCCGACTAATGCCCCCTGCGGGTGATTCTTCATATCAAACGTGCTGCGATGTCCACCTGCATCGCTACCTTGCGCCACAATGACATCGGTGCCTTGCTCCTCCGCCAAGAGAGCTTCGCGTACCGTCGTGACCATCGTCGTGACGACACTGCCTTGGCGATGCGCGGCTTGCATATGCGCGTCCGACAACACACCAAACGCCGTGCTTATGACAGGCACCTGCTCTTCAAGCAATACAGCAAACTGCTCCTCGAATCTATCTACTGTCGCATAAGCTTGGTTCTGGTCAGCTTGCGGAATTTGCAGCGCTTCGCGCATCGGGTTAAGCACCGCCTGCGCCTCTTGCAGCCGCGTCCAATCATCCGTCATATTAACAACAAATAAGTTGACGGCAAATGGCTTCGCGGTCAGCTCCTTAATACGTCGGATCGCTGTTCGCATATCCTCTGGCGTCATATACGCCGCACCGAGCGTTCCCAAACCTCCTGCGTTACTTACAGACGCGACTAGCTCAGGCGTTGTCGGGCCTCCGGCCATTCCCGCCTGAATAATAGGGTACTTCATTCCAAGCAGCTTACATAACGGTGTCGATAACGTAGTCATATTGTGCCCTCCGCGTTAAGCATTTGTGTAATGGTTTATTGGTTGGATTTACCACACTACTATAACACATTAGAAATCCTCTTGACTTCCAAATTGGTTGTAACTATACTTGTTACATCGAGGTGGTAAACGAAAGATGAAAATTAGTAGTCGCTTTAGCGTGGCCGTCCACATATTATGTTTGTTGTCGCTAGAGCGGCAGCGATTGTGCACGTCCGAATGGATTGCCCTAAGCGTAAACACCAACCCTGTAGTGATTCGGAGAGTTCTTGGCCAATTGAAAAAAGCAGGGCTCGTACAAGTACGTCCAGGTACAGGAGGAGCCTCCATTATAAAAGAACTGAACGACATCACGCTGCTCGATATATATCATGCAGTGGAAGTAGTCGAGTCAGGCGAACTTTTTCAAATGCATGAACAACCGAATCCCAATTGTCCAGTCGGCGCAAATATACAATCCGTGCTGGAAACAAAGTTGGTCCAGGCTCAAGTGGCGATGGAACAATCATTAGCCAGTGTAAGCTTAGATACGCTTGTAGACGATTTTAAACAAAAAATAAAAAATGGTGCTTCAAGCAACTAATTTTTTTTGACTTAGTTGTAACCATTGTAGTTACAACAAGATTGTAAGTACGATCACTAAGGCTAAATCATTTTTCGCGTTACAAGCACCTCGACCTCGATAACATAAGACGGCCCAGTTGACCTAAGCAATCTAGATATTTGTACAACAAAATTTACGTATTCAGAGAGGATGGAACATCATTATGAATATTTTAGTATACGGCGCTAGTGGAAATATCGGACAACGCATTGTAGGTGAAGCTTTGCAGAGAGGACATCATGTTACTGCCGTTGTTCGTGACGCAGCGCGTGTCACACAACAGCACCCGAGCTTAAAAGTTGTAGTCGGCAGCATAGAACAAGAGCAAATTGCACAAATGAGTAAAGGCCAAGACGCTATCATTAGCGCATACGGTCCCGCGCATGGAAACGAAGCACAACTCAACGAGGTGACTCGCCATCTCATTACAGGTGCTAAGCTTGCTGGCACACGATTGCTTGCTGTTGGCGGCGCAGGAAGCCTCAAAGTTTCTGCCGACTCCGATATGAAGGTCGTTGAATCGCCAAATTTCCCAGAAGCTTGGAAGCCTAACGCATATGCACAGGGCGAAGCGTTAAATATGTACCTTGCAGAACAGGATTTGGACTGGACGTACCTAAGTCCAGCAGGCTTGATTCAAGCAGGAGAGCGCACTGGCCGTTACCGTGTAAGCACAGATACGCTTGTGGTAGACGCTGAGGGAAATAGTCATATTTCTTACGAAGATTACGCTGTTGCGATGATAGATGAATTGGAGAAGCCTCAGTTTGCGCGTAATCGGTTTACAGCAGCATACTAAGGCTACTAGGTCTACTAGGCCGATTTTAAGTAATCGCTGCTACAATAGCTAACAAAGACAAAAGACCCTAAACACTCCGTTAAGTGTTCAGGGTCTTTCATTAACCTATATGCGCGGCATAGCAGCAACTAAACTAGGATGCCTTTTGCGTAACCTTCTCCACTCTTCCTGCACTGCGCCTCAGTGAACGTATACGTTCCTCCAACGCTCCTGAACCGCACAGCACGCCCGCAATAATAAGCACAAACCCTACAATTTGCACAAGCAGAATTTGTTCGCCTAAGAATACCGCAGAGCCAATCAGTGCAAAGAAAGGGCTTAAATTAATAAAAATAGCGGATTCCACCGTGCCCACTAACCCGATTGCATAGTTGTACATCATATGACCGACGCCTGTCGCAATACACGCTGAAGCAAAGAAAATGACCCACATGCTAACAGAGCCTTGCGTCAATGTCGCTAAGCCTTGCGGCTCCACAATAAGGCTGATCATAAACAAAAAGACAGAACCCAACAAGAGCATATAGCCTGTCATAAGACGCGGGTCCAGTGTAGCGGACATTCTTTTTATTAAAATAAAGCTGGCAGCCTGTACCGCCATCGCGAGAAATACGTACAGATCTCCGATCGATACCCCGCTCATTCCGCCGTTGCTCACGAGAACAATTAAGGACACGCCAGAGAAACCGAGGATAATACCCGCAGATTTTAAGAGCGTCAATTTACTGCCCAAAAATAATAGCGCAAATATCGTCGTTAACAACGGGCCTGTCCCGATAATGAGTCCGCCATTAACTGCTGACGTACGGGATAGCCCTATTGACAAAAAATAGTGGTGTGCAACCACATTTAACAATGAACCAAGCAGCACGTATACGAATTCGCGCTTCGTCAGCATCCTTACTTGCTTGGACAATGACAAAATTGCGAATACGCACAACGCTGCCGCCAATATGCGAAATGCTGTAATCGTAACGGGCGCAAAGCTCGTCACAAGTAGCTTCGTTGCTGTTACATTCAAGCCCCAGCACAACATAACGAAGCATAACATCGCATATATGTGAACCTTTTTCAACATCATCATCTTCTTTCTTCTGACTGACACGTAAGAAATGGCAGACTTACTGCCTACTTGCCTATTGCCTTACTACTTACTACTTACTACTTACCTTACTTCGCTACTTCCCCTATTACTCACATTACTACTTACTTTGCTTTGCTACTTACCCACTACCTTACTACTTAACTTCACTACTCACCTTACTGCTTACCTTGCATCATTTCTTGTCGCCTTACTCTATTATTACGAGACGATTGCGCCCCGCCTGCTTAGCCGCATATAACGCGCGATCCGCGCGCTGCACAAGCAGGCCTGTTCCTGACTCGTCCGCTTCGTGCGTCGATAGCTGCGGCAACTCAGTAGCAATACCAAGACTGCACGTTACAACCGTGCTGACCGAGGATGCCGAATGCGGCAGCTTCAAAGCCTCGACCGCATGACGAACGGCCTCTGCTACTGCCGCCGCTTCCTCAGCAGATGCACGCGGCAAAATAACAGCGAATTCCTCGCCACCATAGCGTGCCACCACCCCACTCGGCCACTCCCCGGTCTCGCGAATGGCTTGCGCCACCTGCCTCAAACATTCATCCCCCGCTTGATGCCCATACGTGTCGTTATACCTTTTAAAATAATCAATATCGAGCATAATCAGGGACAACATCATCCCTTCATGCGCACACCCTTGCCATTCCTGCTCAAGCAGCATATCAAAATAGCGCCGATTGTACACACCCGTTAATCCGTCTGTATATGAAAAATCAGTCAGCAACCGATTCGCAATACGCAGCTTTTCGTTCGCTTCTTTCATCTGCTTCTCCGCTTCCATACGTTCGGTCACATCGCAAAAATAGACCGATATCCCTTGGCTGGATGGGTAAATACGTACCTCTAACCAGCGTTTTCGGAACTCGTCAAATTCAACAATCTCCGTAGGCACCTTATCCTCCATCACTTTACGACACTGTTGATAGCGTTCACTTTTCAGCAGGCCAGGGTTGATGTCCCAGATCACTTCACCCTTCACTTGCGAGAACGACACTCGCATATACTTTTCCGCAGCTTTATTCAAATAAATATAGCGCCACTCTCGATCGACCGATAAGAACGCGTCCGTAATGCTGTCCAATACCGATTTCACCAGCTCTTTCGACTGCCTTAGCTCGTGCTTAGAACGGGTCAAACGAACGTAAAGCACGTTCAATTCGTTAAAAAAGACGAACAATACCGTCGTCGCCGAAATAAGCGAGTTCAACCGTCCCACATACCAGCCAATACTATAGCGGGCACCTCCGAATAAGGTCAGTGTGACATCAAGAAAGAACGTAAACACAGACAACATCAGCCACAAATGAAGCAAGCTCTTCATACGTGTAGTGACGAATAAATAAATCATTGCAGCTCCGTTCAGCAGCCATAATACTGGGCCTATACCTGACGAGATCAGCAATCGATAGTCATCATGTACAATGACCGTTGGAAAAAACACTTGCATACGCGGCAGCAAAAACGCCAGCAGCAGCACGAATAAAGCGACAGCACCATACGTAATCGCGGTGTACAGGCGGCTTTTTGTGTGCAGTACAGACGAAGTGTTTCGCTTTATACTGTAAATGTATAATAAAATGCCAATTGGAAATCCAGCATGCCAGCATACCCAGAACCAAATCGAAGTTTGGCTATTCGCATGCAGCAGCCCGACATCACTAAATATACCGGGGTACGTAACCAGATTAGGAATCGTAATGATGCCCGTAAACAGATAAGTTGCCGATAACAGCAGCATCGGTTTACTACCCGTTGCACGAAACTGCGAATATATCAAATACGCCGTCATAAAGTTACCGAACATAATCCATGCGATAAGCATCGGAAAAAAAGGACGTATTTCCACAATTCGATCGGAAGCAATCGGAAGAACAAACAGAGAGGCGAGCAGCACAATTAAGCCTAACGTCCACGCAGCTCGCTTCTGCTTACGGACGGAAGGAAGAGCAACTAAATTTGTCATCGAATCCCGCAAGCGTGACATAGACACATTCCAAACCTTTCATTTGGGAAATGAAGAGAAAATATGAAATCACCTCTTCATTTTAACATAAATAGCATGCTTGTTCGATGACACAAAATCGCCTTCGTCCTAATTTAATAGGAACGAAGGCGATCTGTATGGGCAATCGGAATCTATGTTGTTAGTTACACGCTGCTGGTTTCGGCTGTCGCTGGAGTCGTTTCAGTTCACAATATCCTAGTTCCAAAAAGCAAGATTGTAAGCGAATAAACATCTTTACTACTTCTATTTCTGTCGCGAATGGCTGTCCAAACGGCTTGCCTTTATGCGTCAAACACCACATCTGTTAATCTCCTGATTCAACTTGCTCAAAAAAATATTTCCAATCAAATCCTAAGGTTAGTCCGATACGTTTAGCTACATGAATGCTAGGGTCACGCCTTCCCGTTTCGATATTGGAGTACGAACTTCGGTTAATGCCAGACATAGCGGCCACTTCTTTCTGAGTTTTAGCGCCTCTATAGCGAATAAGCCATTTACGAGAAAGATTCATAATGATTCACATCTCCTATCTACAGCTTCGTTTCGAATCAAGAATATATTACCATTGTATTCTTTACGTGTCTATACTATATTTTGATATTCTTATCGAAACATTCTCTTAACGGTTTGATTTCGAGCGATATACTTGGGTAGAGAGGTGGTTTCATGCTAAGTCAACGCATGGAACAAGAACGCTTGAAACGAGGCTGGACACAAGACGATGTAGCCAGCCGCATAAGCGTATCTCGTTCCGCTTACTCCAATTACGAGAATGGGAATCGTAAACCCGATATCGATATGGTTAAAGAAATCGCTCGATTATACGAAGTATCTATTGATTATTTAACTTGTAACGATGCCGTATTGCCGACCGATAATTCTCTTATCGTGCACGATGCTAGGATGCGTCTATTTTTTGAGGAGTTTATGGTATCTCCATTAAGACAGCGTGAAGAGCTGATGCGTTTCTGGCGCTTTATGCGTGAGGACTTCACTGACAACAAACAACAACCACAGCGAACACAACCAGAGGAATAAATGTAATTTTGCATTCATATCATAAAAGTCCCCTTTGACCGCGCAGAAGCTACAATAGCCGCTACGTGCCGCAGAAGGGGCTTTTTTGTCGTACATACATTCAGCATTCATTAAAGGAGAGATTAACAAATATGAATTCGAGTTCATCTGAAACCTTGCGTTCACGTCCAGTTGCACTCATTACAGGCTCATCCAGTGGCTTCGGGCTTCAAACAAGCATCGCTCTAGCCCAGCATGGATACAAAGTTATCGCATCGATGCGCAGTGTAGAGAAGCAAGGACGTCTACAAGAACAAGCTCATTTGGCTGGCGTGTCTGAGCATATTCACGTATTCTCGCTCGACGTTACACAGGTGGATAGTATTGAGCGCGCGATTAAGACCATCATGGACCACTTCGGATCGATAGATATTGTCGTCAACAATGCAGGCTGTGTGATTGGCGGCTTTGTAGAGGAAGTCGATCGACAGGGCTGGTATGACCAAATGGAGACGAACTTCTTTGGTACAGTGGCCGTAACACAAGCGGTACTGCCTATTATGCGGCAGCAACGCTACGGCAAAATTATAAATATTAGCAGTGTCAGCGGCTTGTCCGGCTACCCTGGCTACGCTCCCTACGCCTCTTCGAAGTTCGCCGTCGAAGGGTTTACGGAATCGCTCCGCCTAGAAATGCTGCCCTATGGCGTTTATGCGGTCCTTGTTGAGCCAGGCCCCTACCAGACGGACATTTGGGATAAGGCCATGAAGGTCGTGCACGCTCCCGAACACTCACCCTATCGGGCGCAAATAGATGCTGTGCTGCGCTTCTCACAGCAGACAGCGAAGCAAGCACCGCCTGCGACTGAAGTGGCGCAGTGCATTGTACGCATAGCTGGCATGTCTAAGCCTAAACTGCGCTACTTATTAGGCAAGGAGGCCAAGATCGGGCAATTGCTGCGTCGCATTTTACCTTGGAAATGGTATGAGCGAATTTTATTGAAAGTATTATCACGGTAGATATTACGGAAAATTTCACAGTACATATTTCACGATACATATTTCACGGCAAATATTCCGATACAAAAATTCGCCAACATGCTTGAATGTGCTTGGTTTAATGTGATACAATCTTTACAAATTTATGTAAAGGAGGTGAGGCAGGATGGAACAAACACAACGCAATTTGAACCCAAATCGTATTCACCAACTCAATTTGGATCTTTTTGTAATTTGCCATGATGTAGCTGTTAACGGGACAAGTCTGTCCATTTTCAGCAATACGAATGGCACTACCATACAAAACTATTCAAATTGTGAGATGACCATCCTGCCTTAACCTCAAGCGGAACTGTTGAGCTTCTTTGCTCTAACTCTTTTTTGCTCCGATTGATGATTAAGTAAAGGCCGTAGGGACATTTCCCTGCGGCCTTTTTTTGCGGCATTTGCGGCGTTTGCGGCATCTGTGGTGTGTCATCTATGGAGGATAATCTAAATGATGATTCAAGTTCAGCACATCGAAAAATATTACGGAGCCGAATTAGTGCTTCAAGACATATGCTTTGACATTAGAGAAGGCGATAAGGTCGGCCTCATCGGGCGTAATGGCACAGGCAAGACAACGATGTTCCGTCTGCTCAAAGGATTGGATAAGCCAGATCGAGGAGAAATCTCCATTCGTAAAGGGGCCAAAATTGGCTACTTGGCACAAGTGATGCACGTGCATGATGAATCGGTGTACGACGTGCTAAGCGCAAGCTTCAAGCAGCAGTTGGAATGGTCCGCACAGATGAAAAAGCTGGAGCAACTTATGTCCGATCCCGAACAAATCGGCGATGAAGCAAGATTCGCCCGCTTGCTACAAGAGTACGGGCAAGTGCAGGAACGATTTGAGCGAGCAGGCGGATACGAGATCGATTCACAGATCGAGCGTGTCGCCAACGGGCTCGGCATCCCTACGGAGCAGTACACCCGCCCTTTCCCGTCCTTATCTGGTGGGGAGAAGACGAAGGTGGGGCTGGCCGCTTTGCTGTTGGAACAGCCTGATATTTTACTGCTAGATGAGCCTACAAACCATCTGGATATGCGGGCCATTGAATGGCTGGAATCGTTCCTGCGCACGTATGCAGGTACAGTAGTCGTCATTTCGCACGACCGCTATTTCCTAGATAGCGTTGTGACTAAGATTGTCGAGTTCGAAGACGGTGAGGCCGTTACCTATGTAACGAACTATTCCGACTACCAGGTGGAAAAAGAAGCTCGACTATTGCGGCAGTTTGCCGCTTTTCAAGAGCAGCAAAAAAAGATCAAGCAAATGCAAGAAACGATCAAGCAGCTCATCGATTGGGGAAATCGTGCTAACCCACCCAATGCCGGCTTTCACCGTCGCGCGGCCTCGATGCAGAAAGCACTGGATCGCATGACTAAGCTGAAACGGCCTATTATGGAGCGCAAGGCTATAGAATTAGACTTGAGACAGCGTGATCGCTCTGGCTCCACAGTCGTCTCACTGGATAGGGTTCGAAAAAGTTACGGTGAGCGCCTATTATTTGAGCAGGTTAGCGACTTGCTCCGTTATGGGGAGCGAGCTATTTTGATCGGCGACAATGGCTCGGGCAAGAGTACGCTGTTAAAAATGCTGCTCGGGCAGGAGTTTCCTGACGAGGGCAGCGTGCGCTTAGGCTCGCGTGTCGAGCTGGGCTACTTGGCGCAGGAGGCAGCACCGCAGGATCATCATATGACGGTGCTGCAATATTTCCGCACTGAGCTTGCCTTGGAAGAGGGTGCGGCTCGTGGGCAGCTGGCGCGATTTTTATTTTACGGCGCTGATGCTTTTAAGCAGGTTAGAAGTTTGTCTGGCGGTGAGTGGAGCCGCCTGCGGCTGGCGGTGCTTATGCACCGGCAACCGAATTTGCTGCTGCTAGACGAACCTACGAACCATTTGGACATCGATTCCCGTGAAGCATTGGAGGAAGCGTTGGAAGAATATACGGGCACGATGTTGGCCGTTTCCCATGATCGTTATTTTATAAATCGATTGGCGCATAAAATATGGGCACTGGAGCAAGGCAAGCTAAATTCGTACGGTGGCGACTTTGAATACTACAAGGAGAAGCGTCCAGAACAGGTAGAGTTGAGGCCGGAGAATCGTACGGCTGGTGGTGCTGGTGTGCTGAAGCAGAATAAGCAAGCTACTCTGCTGGCTTCAGAACCCGCGGAACAGCGGCAAGCGCCGGATTTACGTCAGCCTTATGTTAAGGTAAATGATAAGGCGAGTACGAGTACGAGTGCTACAACGAATGCGAGAACGAACACCAAAGACCGTTCTGCCTCATCCTCTGCAACAAATATGAAAGTGACCACCTTAGAGCGGCAAATTGTTGAGCTTGAGCAGCGATTGCATCAAGTCGATGAGAAAATGTTGGAGCCGGATTGCCAATCGGACGCAGCCAAGCTTGGTGAGCTTTATACGGAGCGTGAGCAGCTCCAAGCGGAGCTTGATGCGGTGTATGAGCAATGGATGGAGCTAACAAACTAATTAGCTAATAAGCTACAAAGTTAACAGGCTGACCAATTAACAACTGGACCCGACTCTAATGTAAATTTAATAGTAAACTTAGAGTGAAAATGAGAACGAAACAATGTAAAAGTACATTCTTTTATACGGCATTTACTCTGACGTGAAAAAGCCCCCATCTTTGCGGATGAGGGCTTTCTCGACAAACTAAGCTTTTCTATCCTGTTTCGGGGTAGAAAAGCTTTTTTACTTACAAAAATAATTCCTACGGCTGTGCAGTAATAATGGCTGCAACCCGGCCAACTTGACCGTCCTGCAATCTGACTTTAATACCGTGTGGATGATTGGCAGAATTCGTTAAAATATCTTTGACGATACCTCTCGTTTTCTTGCCTGTACGCTGATCTTGCTTTAAGACAACGTCAACTTCAAGACCAGCACGAACATTTTTGCGCTGTTGACCAAGATTCATAGGCTTATGGATGCTCCTAAAAAGTTAATTGCATTTGCGTCATGAATTAGCGTCTGCTGCGAGACTTACCACGGTTGCCTACAAAGGAAGAGCCACCGCGCGACGATGCGGGTTTACCTGAACGCTCACGGTTACCGCCCGCTGATTCACGTTGTGCTCCTCGTCCAGCTTCACGCTGACCTCCGCGCTGGCTGTCGCGTTGACCGCTGCGTGGCGCTCCTCCACGTGCTGACTCACGTTCCGTGCCCCATTGGCCTTCACGTTGTCCGCCGCGTTGCGTATCACGCTGGCCGCCACGTTGGCTGTTACGTTGACCGCTGCGTGGTGCTCCCCCACGTGCTGACTCACGTTCCGCGCCCCATTGGCCTTCACGTTGTCCGCCACGTTGCGTATCGCGCTGACCTCCGCGCTGGCTGTCGCGTTGACCACTGCGTGGTGCTCCTCCACGTGCTGTTTCACGCTCCGCGCCCCATTGGCCTTCACGTTGTCCGCCGCGTTGTGCATCACGCTGGCCTCCGCGTTGGCTATCGCGTTGACCGCTGCGTGGTGCTCCTCCACGTGCTGTTTCACGCTGACCGCCCCGTGGTGCTGACTCACGCTCCACGCCCCACTGGTCCTCACGTTGACCGACGCGCTGTGTATCACGTTGTCCACCTCGTTGCGCATCGCGCTGACCTCCGCGTTGGCTATCGCGTTGACCGCTACGTGGTGCTCCTCCACGTGCTGTTTCACGCTCTGCGCCTCGACGCCCATCACGCTGAGAGCCACGTTGCGTATCACGCTTCGCTCCACGTTTTTGCGCATCTCTATTTCCTGCATGGCCTGCTGAACGCGCTCCATCCTTAGAACCAAATCGTCTCTGCATTGTTGAGCGCCCTTGAGAAGCTCCGCGATCCGATTTATGTTTAGATAGCGAGAAGCCCAGTTCACGCTCAATATCGTGCAACTTGCCACCATCTCTTGGTGTTGCTAATGTAATCGCAACACCTGTGCTGCCTGCGCGACCTGTACGGCCGATGCGGTGTACATAGCTCTCTGCATCATGCGGGATGTCGTAGTTAAATACGTGCGTTACGCCTTCAACATCAAGTCCACGTGCAGCTACATCTGTTGCTACTAGGATTTGCAGCTTCGCTTCGCGGAAGCGACGCATGACATTTTCCCGCTGCGGCTGTGTCAAATCACCGTGTAGCTCATCTGACTTGTAGCCTTTCTCTTGCAATTCCTCGTTGAGACTGCTCGCACGACGCTTCGTACGACAGAACACAACCGCCAAATAAGGGTTGTCTTCGTCAATAATCGTGCACAGGCTATCAAATTTGCCCCGATCTGTCGTCTCCACGAGACGCTGCCTCACATCTTTAACTGTAATATGCTGTCCTTGAATGTGAACACGTTTCGGCTGGTTCATATATCTTCTAGCCAATGATTGCACAGCATCGTTCATCGTCGCCGAGAATAGCATCGTTTGACGCGTTGTCGGCGTCGCTTCAATAATAGTCTCCACTTCTTGACGGAAACCAATGTGCAACATTTGATCAGCCTCATCCAGCACGAGCATAGACAAGCGCGACAATTGGATCGCACCGCGACGCATATGATCCAACAGACGTCCTGGCGTAGCTACGACGATATGGACGTGGCGTCCTTTCAACTTGTGCATCTGACGCTCAACATCTTGGCCACCGTACACAGCCAATACATGAATACCGCCCATTGCATCCGCTATCTTGCGGACCTCAGTCGTAATTTGTAACGCCAACTCACGTGTCGGTGCCACAATAAGAGCTTGTACCGCTTTATTATTCGGATCAATACGCTCCAAAATAGGCAAAGCAAACGCAAGCGTCTTCCCCGTTCCCGTGTGTGCTTGACCGATTACGTCATTCCCTGCAAGCAGCAATGGAATCGACTCTTCCTGTACCGGTGTAGGCTTAACAATACCGTTAGCTTGCAAAGCCTGATTTATTTCAGGGCGAATGCCTAACTTGATGAAATTTTGCAAAAAGGGTTCCTCATTTCTCGTTTACGCGATTGTGATGTAATGTGACGTAACGTCTTCCTCGAAATACGTCTTCGTCTACATGTTATCATTTTTCTGAATACGACACACTATTTACAATTTATCATTTCCGTTTCGTTGGCCCGACAGTCCTAGCTGGATTGCTCTCACTCTTTTTTACCATTCGTTATCCACTTGTTAGTTAAATTTCAGACAGGCGTGAGGGAGAGCCGTTTTTTCGCATGATATAATGGGATTGTTTAGGAGGTTCGAGCGGAATGAAGACGTTTTTCAAGCTTATCGGCAAGGCAGTTGTCATAGTCATTCTCTCTCTGTTCGCCTTTTTATGCAGCATTCAGTTTCTCTTTGGTTTGTTAGGAATAATCTTTTTGGAATGACATGATCGGCCATTAAAATGGAGGTGCAACCATTGTTACGTCCCTCTCTGCGAATCACACTGTCTATTGTCCTGACAGGATTATTACTACTTTCTACCCTACCTACACAAGTAAGTGCCGACTCAACATGCGACTCTCAAAACAGTAACTTCGAACTGAATATTTTCTCTATAAAAGGCAAACCCAGATCGCTCACTCTGCCGCCTATCAATGATCATCGCTTCATTTACGATCAACATTCCACACGAGATACACTCTTATTGTATGGACAGCAAGGAGAAACATATAAAGTGAACCTCAACACGTTACAACTCAGCCCTTTTCCGCCCCTGCCTCCATCCAAAAAAGCCGATACACCCTTTGCTTGGTACGCTGACCGCATCGTTAACAATGAGCTATTGTCTGTTGTGAACTGGAAGCAAGTAAATCGTATCGACCTACTTAAACAGAAGGTCACCAAGCTCATCGACAGCAAGCGTATGATCTACAACATCGCGATATCTCCAAACGGCAGCTATTTTGCGCTACTTATTGATTCAGATGGTCATGAAGGGACAAGTGCTGACTTGCTTATTTATGATCGTACAGGAAAAAAGCTGAAATCTTACCCGCAAGCCGCTTATTTCGCACACAGCGATGGGTTTGTAAGGCCATATCCGATTTATTTTCAGCGCGATGATACGATCCACTTTGAAACGGAAGCTGAAGTTGGCAACGAACGTATACGAGGCGATATCGCGTTGAAATGGAGATCAGGAAAAGAGACATTTACGCCATTATCTTTAGTCGTGTCGTACGATGATAAGTTAACTATATCTAAAAAAGTGAGATCAGCGTATAGCGCTACACATAAAGCAATGCCGCCGTTGAGCGGAACTAACATTTATCATCATTGGTTCTCGCCTAGTCGACAAGCCTTTGTTGCTCACGACGGTAGTCAGGTTTGGGTGTATTCTATGAAACAGAAGCAGTGGCAGTCGCTTGGCTGCGGGTACTTCCAGCATTGGATTGATAAAGACCGATTTGTGTGGCTTTCCAATTATATACGAGCTTATTACTAGTACCCAAACATAAAGGGGCATTATGACATGATATTCAAGTATGGTAATGCCCCGTCTTATGTATGTTGGTGTACTGTAATACTTGTTTGTTACCGTTTAATCTTCCCTATCCACTTCGTGCCACTCCTCAACCAAGAACATTGGTGGCATAGCCAGTAGCTCATACCAGAGATATTCGCAATCCTCTTCCTGTAATACAGCTATTTCTAACTCTCCGTTCTCGTCCAGCTGCAATTTGTTCTTTCCATTTGCTACAGCTTTACCTTCACGAATCATTTTCATCGCTTCATCAAAACTGTATTTTTTACCTGGATAATTCTTGATTTCGGCTAATTTAGCTTCGTACAGTCTCTTTCTCTCAAGTTTCATTTCATTCGTTACTTCTGAATTCCAAGCCTCCTCAAATTTAAACCCTTCTAAAGAGTGCTCGATTACTAAATCACGAAATTCATCAGTTACAAGCACTGCGAGCCTTGCAGGAATTTTAAAAATAGGAGAAAGTTTAGTACTATCTTCTATATCTAATTTTACTTTCAGATAGTTTAGCTCATTATTCTTATTACAATCTATTACGTTTATAACATTTATAATGAAATGTTGTTCCTCATTAAATGTTACAGGAAGTACTTCTACATGATCTTTTATTAAGGGTAATAAAAGATTTAAGATATGAGATGGAACGATTAGCATTCCAGATATAAAATGAGGCAAATCCTCATAAAGACCTTCTTTATATAATTCAAAATTTACCGGAGTCCACAATTCACCGACTCTCTTGCCGAACATTAACCTGTCTTTAATGTGACTATTAACGTACCAATTATTACATGATAATCTAACTGATTTACTACTACTTGAAACTTCCCATACCCTCATACTGACACCTCTTAGGTTATTTTTCCTTCGTCTTGCTTCATATATCATATCAAATTAAGGATCTAAATGATTACCATTATACCTACCGACACTTAATCACCAGTTGACAAAGCGCTTTACTTGGATTAAACTCAAACACAATTGATTCCCCCTCCACCAGAGGATCGAAGAATAACGATATGGTATAAGCTAACCGTACGAACGGAAGCCCAGTCTCCTTCTTAGCGCATGCGCCCGAGCGCAGCCTGAAGGAATTGGGCTTTTTCTGTTTACGAGCTGCTTATTGACGTAATCGAAGCGAAGGTTCCTGCCCTGCAGCCGTATGAATCGCTCGCTGGCAACACACAGGCAGCGACTTAGCGCGGGAGCAGGAACAATCGTCAAGCAGCGACCGCACAATGAAAGGGGGCGCCGATAGCGGTGGAGCTTGATACTGCGTTCATGGTCACGCATATCCCTGACTTTATAGATGCTGCTATTTTAACGTTACAAATCGCTGGCATCGTTGTACTAACTTCTTCTGTTGTAGCTGGCCTCAACAACGTTATCTTATACTTCCGCGTGCCTATATTAAGGCAGCTCGTAAGAAGTTACGTCGAGGTGGCGCGTAATACGCCGCTGCTCATTCAATTGTTTGTTGTTTATTTTGGTCTACCACAACTTGGCGTAAAGCTATCTAACTATGAGACCGCGATCGTGGCGATGACGTTTCTGGGGGGCGGTTATGTTACAGAGGTACTGCGTGCAGGGATAGATGCAGTCGCTGACAGTCAACAAGAGGCGGGACTTGCTATTGGCTTGAACCGCTCACAGCTATTGCGGCACATTATTTTTCCACAAGCTTTACGAATAAGCACACCTAGCCTATTTGCGACCGTCATTTTTTTGCTAAAGGAAACGACGGTTGTCTCAGCTATCGCCATCCCTGAAATTTTGTATACCACGACAAACTACATTGCGCTCTATTACAAAACGTATGAAATGCTCCTGATGATGACTGCTACTTATTTGCTGCTGTTCCTGCCGCTTTCGCTGGCATTGTCATGGGTGGAAAGGAGGTTCCAGCATGGACAGTTCGGGGTTTGAACTGCTCATGAACTCTTTGCCCCAATTAGGAAAAGGGCTCGTACAGACGCTGTCGATAGCACTGTTAAGCATCATATTCAGTACGGTTGGCGGATGCCTACTCGGCGTACTCTGTACGTCGCCATTACGATGGCTCAAGGTGCTTACGCGCATCTATTTAGAACTGTTTCGCGCTGTTCCTATTTTGGTGTGGCTGTTCTTTTTTTATTTTGGCCTACCTATTTTTTTCGATATTCATTTATCTAGCTTTGCCTGCTCCGTGCTCGTGCTGTCGCTATGGGGCATCACGGAAATTAGCGAAGTTGCCCGTGGGGCACTGCAATCGCTGCCGCGCGGTCAAGCTGAAGCAGGGGCAGCGATCGGGCTAAACGCAACACAGCTTCATCTGTATGTGCTGCTGCCGCAAGCGGTGCGGCGCATGATTCCACCTTCGATTAACGTGTACACCCGCATCATCAAAACGACATCGTTAACCGTGCTGATCGGTGTCACCGAACTGATTAAGACCGGACAGCAAATTATTGAGCGCACAGGGGAAGCCCTCCTCATTTACGGTGCGATGTTCTTACTCTATTTCCTACTCTGCTATCCGTTATCCGCTGTTTCACGGACGTTGGAGAAACGCCTCGCCTGAACCTGTAACATTCGCACAGTCCGCGCAATTCATGCCATACGTACAGCCTGCACAACCACGCAGTATGCGAAGTCCATGTGGATGCCGCTTGTGCCACATATAAATCCCCGTACCACCGCCTAGCATGTTGAAAATGAAGGAGGACCACAGGAACATGTTACAAAGCATACAGGCCATAGAAGAAGTGCAAGGAATACAAGGTATACGAGGCGGATCACGGAGTAGATCGCAAACAGCGCAAATTATGTTCGATGTCAGCCACGTTAGCAAGTCGTTCGGCCAGCACATCGTGCTGAACGATATTAGTCTGCAAATTGCGCAAGGCGAAGTCATCGTCATCCTCGGCCCGAGCGGATGCGGCAAAAGCACACTGCTCCGCTGCTTAAACGGCTTAGAATCTACGCAACGCGGTTCCATTCGCTTCAAGAAACAGCTGCTGACAGACGGATCCATTCCTTGGCAGCAAGTTCGTCAGCGCATTGGCATGGTGTTTCAGAGCTATCATCTATTCCCCCATATGACGGTGCTGGACAACATTTTGCTCGGCCCTATCAAAGCCCAGAAACGCCAGCGCAATGAAGCGATCCGGCAAGCCGAACAGTTGCTTAGCCGCATCGGCCTGCTCGATCAAAAAGACAAGTACCCCCGCCAACTATCAGGCGGGCAACAGCAGCGCATCGCGATCGTCAGAGCGCTGTGCATGAATCCAGAAGTGATGCTATTCGATGAAGTGACCGCTGCCCTTGACCCTGAAATGGTCAAGGAAGTACTAGAAGTGATGCTTAGCCTCGCTCAGCAAGGAATGACGATGCTCATCGTAACCCATGAAATGGGCTTTGCGCGGGCGGTAGCGGATCGCATTATTTTTATGGATGAAGGACAAATCTGCGAAGTCGGCACACCGGAGTCGTTCTTTACAGAACCACGCACCGAACGGGCGCAGCGATTTTTGCAGCAATTTCATGAACTTGAAGATTGGAAAGGGAGAGAGAGCGTATGAATACACGTCAAAATGGGGCCTTATTGTGGCTCGTCATGCTGAGCTTATTTGCGGGATTGTTGACTGGCTGCGGCCAAGGAAGCTCGAATGGAAACACTACCGGAAGTGCCGGAGGTGCGACCAACAAGGGATCTGAAGGCGCCTCCCAACCAAGCGGCAGCGAGCAGCAAGGCGGAGCCCTTCAGCAAATTAAGGAACGCGGTAAGCTAATCGTTGGTGTATTTACAGACAAGCCGCCATTTGGCATGGTCGATGAGAAAGGTCAATACGTCGGCTTCGATACCGACTTAGCCAAGCGCTTCGCCAAAGACTTGCTCGGCGACGAGTCCAAAATTGAGTTCGTTACGGTAGAGCCGGCAAGTCGAGTTCCCTTTTTACAAAGTGGTAAAGTCGATCTGATCGTCGCTAATATGACGGTAACTGAGGAGCGGAAGCAAGCCGTTGATTTTACGAATCCGAACTTAAAGGTCGCCACACAACTGCTCGTCAACGACAAGAGCGGCATCAAATCATTACAAGATGTCAAAAGCAGCACAGATAAAAAAGTGATCGTCACCAAAGGAACGACCGCTGATATTTTTCTGACCAAGCATCATCCTGATATTGAGCTCATCAAATTTGATAAAAATACAGAATCACTGCAAGCACTCCAAGATGGTCGTGGCGATGCTTATGCGCAGGACAGTATCATTGTGTATTCTTGGGCCCGCAAGCATCAAGGATTTACGGTACTGCCTGACAAACTCGAAGAGGAAGCACCCATTGCTCCAGCTGTTAAAAAGGGGAACGACGAGCTACGTGAGTGGGTGAACAAAGAGCTTGAGAAGTTGGGTGAGGAAAAGTTTTTGCTGAAACTGTACGATCAATATCTGCGCAACGAGCTCGGTCCAGAAGTCGACCCGAATAACGTCATTGTAGAGGGTGGGAAGTGGAAATAAGGAGCAAGGGGGGCCTATTCGCGCAAGCTATTTTGCATAAATATACTGACTATTCACATAGGATTTTCTGGGTATATTTAACACCAAAATAACGCTTCGATACATCAGCCCTCTCCCTTCTCCCCATGCATAAAAATACAATTATTTTTCATAACCATATTGTTCCACACGGTATTTTGGTATAAACTACTTAAAAATATACGGTTACCGAAAACAACTTCACTGCTAGTTTTTCTAATATTTAGTATAATCTCGTCGCTACTTATTGACCGTGGGCCAGTACACTTACCCACTCTGCCACAAGTCTTACTATGACAGGCTTATGTAAGAGAGCACGAGTACGCCCTTGGTCACCCATTCACTTTATCACACTAAAGCAAACGAAGCGGTTAAACCGTATTCTCTACGACATTTACAACATGCTCTACAAAATTTTTAACAGCAGCATGCGAAGGAGTCCCTACAAAATGTAAAGGAGCATGGTAGAGATGCGTGTTGAACGTTGTTCTGAAGTCTATGAAACTCTTATTTATGAAGCTTTTAAAGTTGGATTCTCTGACTACAGTATTCCTTTTCATTTGACTGAGCAGCAGTTCGTCGATCGATTCTTCGGGCCTGAAGGTAACCGAAAAGAGCAGTCTTTTATTGCTCTAGATGGCGAACAGGCCGTCGGTGTCCTATTGGGCGGCATCAAGTTGTACGACGGTATGAAGACGATGCGCTGCGGCACGCTTGCTGTTCATCCCGCTTATCGTGGCACAGGCATCAGCCAACAACTATTTGCGCTCCATCGGCAAGAAGCACTCGATCACGGGTGTAAGCAGCTTCATTTGGAGGTACTCGTTCATAATGAACGGGCAATCAAGTTCTATAAGAAGCTTGGCTATGAAAAAGTGTACGATCTATCCTACTACTCCCTTAATGACCTACACGCACTCCACAACTATGACGCAAGGGACACACATCAGCACGAACAACAAGAGCAACAAGAACAAGAAACATCCTTACACATTCAGATTCGACAAATGGAACTTGAACCGTTTGTACAATTTATGCAGCGCTTGACCGGCGCTCAAGGCATCCATATCAACTGGCAAAATGATATCGATTATATTCAAAAATCTCCGCACATGCTGTGCTACGGTGCATATTTTAAAGAACAGCTAGTAGCCGTTCTCGGCTTGAACCTAAGCGGCTCCATCCATTTTATTTGGACCGATCCGGCACTACGGGGCAGACGTATCGCAACATCGCTGTTAAAAGAGGCATGTATCACAAATAACATTACGAAGCTAAGAATAGGGCTGCCTAACAACGCGCTAATGGAAGGCTTTTTAAAGCGGGCGGGGTTTGCCAAAGATACACTCGCGCAGTACGAAATGTACAGCCCACTATAACCAAAAACCGACAAAGAAAAATGTTGACTTAACCTATCGGATTAATTAAAATTTACCCTAATACATAAATAAAGAAATAAATACCAGTTAACGGGAGGCTGTTTGGAATGAGAAAAACCTTATTGACTTTACTTGCTTTGACACTAGCCGGTTCGTTGTTGTTAACAGCTTGCGGCTCCGGAGACTCTGCTTCCAACAATGCCGCTTCACCTAGCGGTGCGAACAGCAGCACGGAAGCAACTACACCTGCACCAAAGCTGGATAACAGTATTCAATTTATTAAAGCTGCTGACCTATCGAAGCTGCCTGCTTCCGCAAAAACTCGAAATGATACGGTCATTTTCTCATTAACCGATCCTAGTGGCGCGTTCACACCGCATTTCCACCAGACCGGATACGACGGAAACGTAGCCTCTGTCATCTTTTCACCGTTAGTTACGGTTGATAATAAAGGTATACCTATCCCTAAACTCGCGAAAAAGTGGGAGATTTCTCCCGATCAACTTACGTATACATTCCATCTGCACGAAGGTCTTAAATTCAGCGATGGCTCACCGCTAACGGCTGAAGATGTGGCCTTTACGCTCACGATCCTGCACGATAAATCCTATGACGGCAGTACAGATATCGGCCTGATTGGCGTTAAAGGTGGGCAGGCATACAAAGAAGGCAAAGCCAAGTCAATTGAAGGCATTAAAGTCCTCAATCCTCAGACGGTTCAAATAACGACGGAAAAAGTAAATGCCACTGCTTTGCTCGAACTCGGCGGCTATGTGCTGTCGAAGGCGTATTACGGCAAAGATTATAAATTCGGAAATCTCGACTACATTAAAGACCTGCATTCCAAGCCTGTAGGTACAGGGCCGTACAGGTTTGTAAAGCATCTTCCGGGGCAAGAGGTTCGCTTCGTGGCTAACGAGCATTACTACGAAGGCAAACCTGCCATCGAGAACTTTATTTACAAGACAACTGAAGGCGACATCTTCCAGTTCGTCGAGACTGGTGGAGTTGACTACTCTGGCTTCTCGGCTAAAAAAGAGAACTTAGATAAATTGCAACAGCTCGGATTTTTGAATGTGCAAATTCATACAGCTAGCTCTTATGGATTTATTCAATTCAATCATAATCAGCCGCATCTCAAAGATAAAAAAGTGCGCCAAGCGCTTACTTACGGTTTAGATCGCAAGTCTATCGTTGAAGGGGTATCACAGGGCTCAGCAACTGTAGCTAACATCCCAGCTTCACCGATTTCATGGGCGTATACAGAAGAGAAGATCAATCCCTACAACTACGATCCAGAAAAAGCAAAAGCATTGCTTGAAGAAGCAGGGTGGAAAGTGGGATCGGACGGCATTCGCGAAAAAGATGGCAAACCGCTCACGATTCGTTACTTGACTTCCAAGAGCAAAGATACGGATGCCTTTATCGCAATGGCAAAAGAAAACTATACAGCGATCGGCGTGAAGTTCGAACCGGAGCAATTTGCTGATTACAACTCCATGAGTTCCAAAGTGGATAGTGGAGACTACGACTTGGCAAGCTTCTCGACACCAATGCTTACCGATCCGCATGATGGGGTAGAGCGCTTCTCAACGAAGGAAGCGAAAGGTTATTCCAACCCTAAAGTCGATCAGCTCATTCAAGAAGGCGTAAGCACGTTAGATATTGAGAAGCGGAAAGAGGTATACAAGAAACTATATCAAGAGTTGAATGAGGACCTCCCGTTCATTTTCTATAACTACAGAAAGTTGATGTCCGCACATAATGGTCGGATTGAAGGCTTGGAAATTAGCCCATTCCGCGGCATTGCAACGAGCTTACCTACACTAAAACTGAAATAATCGTACAATCATCTTGGCTCGGCCCTTTGGCCGAGCCTTGTCTTAACGAGAGGGGAAGCGGCAGATGACAACTTACATCGCACGACGACTGTTTTATATGTTGCTGACTTTAATTGGGGCATCGATGCTCGTCTTCTATCTGTTTGCACTAACACCGGGAACATTTGTCGATAACGATTTATCTTTATCGGAAGAGCGCAAAGCAGAGCTGAAAGTACTTTATGGGTTAGATAAACCGACGATTGAACGTTACTTCATTTGGGTAGGCAACGCCTTTAAGGGGGATTTCGGCTATTCACTCCAGCATCAGAAACCGATAACCGAGCTGTTTAGCCACTATATCTGGAACTCCTTTTTATTAGCTATTGTTTCGACCTTTTTTACGTGGCTTATCGCCGTCATTATTGGTGTCGTATCTGCTTACAAGCAGCACTCTTTACTCGATAAAGTGATGACGATTTTTATTTTTGCGGCGATGTCCGTGCCTGTCTTTTTTATCGGGCTATATTTCATTAAAATGTTCGCCGTTGACTTGAAGCTACTGCCACCCGGAGGCATGACGAGAACAGGCAGCAATGCCACTGGCTTTGCCTATGCTAAAGAAGTAATCGAGCATATGGCTTTGCCTGTTATGGTTATGACCTTGCTCGGAATTGGCTCGCTGTCCCGCTACTTCCGCACGAACATGTTGGAAGTCATTCGCCAAGACTTTATTCGCACAGCGAGGGCAAAAGGAATGAAAGAAAAAGTCGTGCTATATCGACACGCACTTAAAAATGCAATGCTGCCAGCCATCACACTCGTTGGCTTTGAGCTTCCGGCACTATTTGGCGGATCGCTCATTATTGAGCGTATTTTCAATTGGCCGGGCATTGGGCAATTATATATGCAATCGTTTACACTGCGGGACTACCCGCTGCTTATGGGCTTAACGATGCTGCTTGCCATCTTAACCATTGTCGGAACACTCGCTTCGGATCTGATGTATCGCTTCGCCGATCCGCGCGTCAGACTGTAACAGGAAGGAGTCCTAACTATGTCTTCTGCGATCTCAAGTGAACTATCAACAGCAACAGCATCTGGGCAGCGTGAGCGCTCGACAAATCGGTCATCCTTATGGAAGCAATCGTATGTACGCCTGAAAAAAAATCGGCTGGCGATGATCGGATTTTGGGTTGTTGTCGTTATTTTTGTAGCCTGCTTTATCGGGCCGCTGCTATCTCCATATGCTTCGGGCAAAGTAAATCTAGCTAAAATGTATCAAGCACCTAGCGCAGCACACTGGCTTGGCACGGATCACCTTGGCCGTGACGTACTAACGCGCTTGCTACAAGCGGGCCGAATTTCGCTTACGGTGGGCTTGGCCTCCATGGCTGTAGCCATCTTTATTGGCGCAGCACTTGGCGCCATCGCAGGCTACTATCGCGGCGTTGTCGATCAAGTCATCATGCGGGTCGCTGACTTGCTCATGACAATCCCTTCTTTGCCATTGTTGTTCATTATCGCGGCCATCCTGTCTGAATGGAAAGTGCCTCCCGATTATCGACTATACATCGTTATGTTGATGCTGAGCTTTGTTGGCTGGCCGGGCTTGGCACGGCTCGTACGCGGGCAATTGCTCAGCTTGCGCGAGCGAGAGTTCATGGTCGCCGCCGAAGTGCTCGGATTGCGCGACCGCCGTAAAATTTTCAATCACTTGCTGCCGAACCTTATCCCGCTGCTCATCGTCATTTCAACGCTTAGCGTTGGTGGAGCGATCTTGAGCGAATCGGTGCTAAGCTACTTCGGTCTTGGCGTTATGCCGCCGACTCCGACATGGGGCAATATGATTGATGCGGCCAACACGCTGATCGATTTTGAACAGCGCCCTTGGCTGTGGATACCACCGGGGGTAGCTATTTTCGTAACAGTAATTGCGATTAACATTTTTGGCGATGGCCTAAGGGATGCCTTGGACCCAAAACAGAAGAAGTAGGTGACGGACACATATGACGAAATTACTTGATATTAAGCAGCTGTGCACCCACTTCTTTACGGAGGACGGTGTCGTCAAGGCTGTAAACAACGTCAGCCTTAGCGTTAGACCCGGAGAAATTGTATGTGTGGTCGGGGAGTCCGGCTGCGGCAAAAGTGTTACCGCCATGTCTGTAATGGGGCTTATTGAAGAGCCCGGAGGCAAAATTGTAAGCGGCGATATTTGGTTTGACGGCAAAAACTTGCGGCAAATTAGCAAGGAAGAGCTGCGGCAGCTGCGTGGCAATGAGCTGGCGATGATCTTTCAGGAGCCGATGTCATCGCTGAATCCTGTTATGACAATCGGCAAACAGCTGATGGAGCCACTGATGGAGCATCAGCGTCTAAAGAAGAAAGAGGCCCGCGCACGCGCCATTGAATTGATTACGCTAGTCGGCATCCCACGCGCCGAGCAGATTGTGGACGCTTATCCGCATGAGCTAAGCGGCGGTATGTTGCAGCGCATTATGATCGCGATTGCGATTTCATGCAATCCGAAGCTGCTGATCGCAGACGAGCCGACAACCGCGCTTGATGTTACGATTCAAGCGCAAATTCTAGAGCTGTTAAAGGAAATTAAAGAGCAGTCGCAAATGTCGATTATGCTCATTACGCACGACTTGGGCGTCGTCGCTGAAATGGCCGACTACGTTATCGTCATGTACGCAGGCAAGATCGTAGAGGAAGGCCCGGTTGTCGAGCTATTCGAGCAGCCTAAGCATCCTTATACGCAAGGACTTCTCAGATCCAAGCCGGTCATCAACCAGCGTCAGGACATTTTGTACTCCATTCCTGGTCAAGTGCCGAACCCGCTAGAGCTAAAGGAATCTTGCTATTTCCATGATCGCTGCGAACGCTGCATGTCGGTGTGCCAGACCGAGCAACCACAGCTCAAGCAAATAGACGAATACGCTAAAGTAGCGTGCTGGTTGTATGAGGAGGCGGTTGTCCATGCGTGAAGCACTAGTTGAAGTTAATCATTTAAAAAAATATTTCCCGATTCGCGCAGGCTTGCTGAATCGTACGGTCGCTAACGTCAAGGCGGTTGATGATATCAGTTTCACCATTTACAAGGGCGAGACGTTCGGGCTTGTAGGTGAGTCCGGCAGCGGAAAGAGTACCGCAGGGCGCACCATTCTTCGCCTGCACGATAAAACGTCGGGCGAAGTTAAGTTTAAAGGGGTGGACTTGCACAGCCTGTCCAACAAAGAGATGCGCAAGCTTCGTCCGAGCATGCAGCTTATTTTCCAAGATCCGTACAGTTCGCTCAACCCTCGTGTCCGCGTTGGCGATGCCATAGGTGAGGCATTAGTCGACCACGGCATATGCACACAGGACGAGGTACGCGACCGCGTCTTGGACGTGTTGGAGCTGTGCGGTCTGTCTTCTTATCATATCGACCGCTTTCCACATGAATTTTCGGGCGGGCAGCGGCAGCGGATCGGCATCGCACGCGCAATTATTTTGAACCCTGAATTAATTGTGGCCGACGAGCCTGTGTCTGCGTTGGACGTGTCCATTCAGGCGCAAATTATTAATTTGTTCAAGCATTTGCAGCAGACGCGGGAACTGACGTATTTGTTTATTTCCCACGACTTAAGCGTCGTTGAACATCTGTGTTCCCGCATCGGCGTGCTATATTTAGGCTCTCTCGTGGAGATGGCACCGCGGGACGGATTGTTCCTCTCGCCGCAGCATCCTTATACGAAGGCGCTGCTCTCGGCTGTGCCGATCCCGATTCCGAAGCTGAAACGGGAGCGTATCGTGTTGAAGGGCGATATTCCGAGCCCGGTCAATCCGCCTTCCGGCTGCAAGTTTCATACGCGCTGCCCGTTTGTTAAAAATATTTGCAAGGAACAGGTTCCCGCGTTCCGCGAAATTGCAAGCGAGCACTTTGTGGCGTGCCACTTGGTGTAGCCAAGCCTTACACCATTTTTAAAGGGAGTGTTTATCTGCATGTACATGATGCAAATAAACCTCCGCAAATGTAAAACAGACCGCGTAACGCCCATGCTAGGGTTACGCGGTCTATTTGCTATACCGTACACATCATGCCTTATTTTCCACGAAAACCATCAAAGTGCACAAACTCCCCAACCGGCTTGCGGTATCCTCTAGGGCGCTGCTTAGATGCATCTTCCTTACCTATCGTAATCATCATAACCGGAACATAGGAATCCGATATTTGCAGGGCTTCACGTACTGCCTCTGGGTCAAAACCGATCATCGGGCAAGTATCCCAGCCTTGTTCCTTGGCCACCAACATCAAGAGCATCGCAGACAAGCTTGCGTTGCGGATCGCTTCATCACGCATAAATGAATCGCCTTGGCTCTCATAGAGGCCAGTCACCTCAGATACCGTAGCATCATACTCCTGCTTACTCAAAATACCTAAATGAAGCATGCCCTCGTTAAGGTTAGCCACATTTCGATAGGCGTGCTTGTCACCCAATACAAGGATAACCGCCGAAGCCGTCTGAACCTTATATTGCTTATACGCCGCTTCGTACATTTTATGTTTCAAGTCAGCATCTCTTACCACAACATAATCCGTATGCTGCAAATTAAAAGCAGATGGCGCGTACTTGACCATGCTGAACAGTTGCTCCAGCTCTCCATCTGATATTTCAACACCAGGAACAAACTTCATCGCTGAACGGCGCTGCTTTACAATATCCGAAAAAATTGAGGACTCCGATATAGTCGTCATATGTAAGGTGTACCCCCTCCGACCATGCTGGCCGTAAATGATATGTATAAAAATAAATATTCCGTTTATTATATCTTGATTTCAAGATAAATATAAAGGATTTACCTTCGTGTTGTCAATACTCACCTTTTCCATATACACAAAACGACCGTCCCTCTTGTCTAACACAGAGAAACGATCGCTTTTTCAACACAACCTAGATTAGAACCTAACGACTTTAAAAGGGACTCTCTCAATTCACGACTAACTAACGAGCTTCAAGCTAATGACAGCCGCGATAATGCCAAACACACACATGATTCGCATGATGCCTTTAGGTTCTTTGTAGAACATGATGCCTACAAGAGCCGAGCCAACCGTACCGATTCCTGTCCAGACCGCATAAGCCGTAGAGAGTGGGATCGTTTCCATAGCCGCCAATAGAAATTTAAAACTTATAAAAAATCCACCGAACAAAATGGCATTGTTCAGCCAACTGTTATGTTGTGCAGTTCGCTTAATTCCGATAACGCCTACAATCTCAAACAAGCCCGCAACGATCAAATATAGCCACGCCATTAGACTCCACTTCCTTTGCGCTCATTACCAGTCTTACTATCAGTCCCTGTTAGCTTCAACCCTACGATACATACTAGCAAAAAGACGATAATCGCAATTTTTAATAAACTTATTTCTTGCTCGCCCATCGCCACATCCACCACAACGGTACCAATCGTGCCAAAGCCTGCAAACACAGCATACACCGTACCGATCGGAAGAACTTGTGCGGTCGAAATAAGCAGATTAAAGCTGGCTATTAAGGCGATGAGAACTACAATTTGCGGCACTTGTTCATATTTGAAACCTGAGGCCCATACAATCTCCAGCAATCCTGCTACGACGAGTAGCAGCCACGCTGTGCTTGGACTCATTTTCCGTTTACTTTTATCCATTTGTATCATCCCTTCCATTTGAATCATGGTCAATTATTCGCAACCCAGAGCCTTTACGCCCAGCCTCTTGCGGATTGTGTTGCAGCCACACGTTAACAAGTCGATCCATGTACACCATCACATCAGAGCTTAATCCATACACTTTCTCCGACTCCCCAGGCTGAGGACGTACTATTTCCCAATACTTATCGGCAAGTTCCTCGTTATCTTGAAATACTTCCATTGCAAAATTTACAATCGTCTCTGCGAATTGCTGCGCACGCGGTGAGTCTGGCGGTTCATTAAATTCATCCATGAGCACGCGAGCTTCACGCAACAATTTGGCCCATCTTCGGGAACGCTCATCATTGTCTAGCAGATCTGGAAGCTGCTCGATGATTTCTCGCTCTTCTGTTGTAAAGTTCTGCTCGCGAAAGATTGCTCGCTCTTCTGGGTCTACATGGAGCGCTTTAATAAACCTAAATATGTCCTCTGCCCGTACTTCACCTGTCATCTCCACCGCGTGCCTCGTGACATGCAGTAGCTTTTGCAACTGGCGAAGCTTCTCTATCTCCTGATATACAGCGTCTGTTTGCATATCCAGCGCATCTTTCCACCGCTGCTCTGCCGAAAGCTCTCCTTGCTCGCCCAACAGCTCTTTAATTTGCGCCAGCTTAAACCCTAGCTTTTTAAGGGCTGTAATATGCTGAAGCCTCATCATATCGTCTGTAACGTAAATGCGATGGCCGACCTTATTTACGGACGGATTTAGCAAACCAATTTCATCATAGTAGTGCAAAGTTCGGATCGAAATGTTCGTTTCTTTAGACACTTTTCCGATGGTATACACGGTCATCCTCCTAAGCCAATGCGTGTAGTATTGATGCTGATACCGTCATCTTACACCCTCACGTATACGTAAGGGTCAAGTACTAATTATTTTTTATTACGTTGTTCAATCGTGAGATATTTTTAAAAAAATGCAACAAAAGAGGACAGCCACGAACTCGACTGCCCTCTCCTATTTATCGCTTCTCCGTAAATACGGTATCGACCAATTTATATCCATGCTTATCGGTTGTCACAGGCACATCAACGTTGACACCGTTCGCTAGCACACCTTTACATGTGTACTGAATAGACCCGACATGCTTGCCGTTTCTTTGCTCGATTACATCCGCAAAATAACGTACCGCCTCCAGCAACTGCTCGTACTCCCCGTCGCTGGAAATCGCGTACATATGGATATCGACATTCACTTGAATGTCTGCTTCCTGTTCCTGCACGAACGCTGTAGCCGCCCATACCTCATCGCGGCGATGCTCCGGCTGAAACCCGTACGTGTGCTGAGCTATATTCACAATTTGCCACATTACGTATAGTCGCTCCTTCCTTCATGACAAGGGCAGTACCGCCTATTACGAGCCGTTACGCTTTAGGATGGATCATCAGTTCAGGCCGTACGACTTGGTCAAACTGCTCCTCTGTCAGCAAATTGGATTTTAATGCTGCTTCCCGCAGAGTCAATCCTTCTTTGTGCGCCATTTTGGCTACAGCTGCTGCATTTTCGTAGCCGATATGTGGATTTAATGCCGTAACGAGCATCAGCGACCGTTCAAGATGGTCTTTAATGACGTCGACATTCGGCTCAATACCGACCGCACAGTTGTCATTGAATGACACAAGTGAGTCGGCTAACAACCTGCATGATTGCAAGAAGTTATATATAATAACGGGCTTAAACACGTTCAATTCAAAGTTACCTTGGCTCGCCGCAAATCCAATTGCGGCGTCGTTGCCCATCACTTGGCACACGACCATCGTCAACGCTTCGCTCTGCGTTGGATTCACTTTACCTGGCATAATAGAGCTGCCTGGTTCATTGGCAGGAATCGAGATTTCGCCCAGTCCGCTGCGCGGCCCACTGGAAAGCCATCTAATATCGTTGGCGATCTTCATCAGATCAGCCGCCAACGCTTTTAAGGCGCCGTGCACGTACACAAGCTCATCATGGCTCGTTAAGGCGTGAAATTTATTGCTCGCCGATACGAATGGCTTGCCTGTCTCTTGGCTAATCTGCTCCGCCACCAGCTCGCCAAAGCGCGGATGAGCATTAATGCCCGTGCCGACAGCTGTGCCGCCAATCGCCAGCTCGCTTAACGTTGCCATGCTGGCCTGAATCATGCCTTCACTCTTCTCCAGCATACGATGCCAGCCGCTAATCTCTTGGCCTAGCGTTAGCGGTGTAGCGTCCTGCAAATGAGTGCGGCCTATCTTAATAATGTGCTCGTATTGCTCGCTCTTTTGACGCAACGTGTCCTTTAGTTTGCGAATAGCAGGTAGCACCTGATCTTCAACCGCGATCAGTGCAGCTACATGCATAGCCGTCGGGAACGTGTCGTTCGAACTTTGCGACTTATTGACGTCATCATTCGGGTGCACACTAAGCGAATCGCCGCTCTGTTGCAACAATTGATTGGCTCGGTTAGCAATGACTTCGTTTACGTTCATGTTCGTCTGTGTACCGCTGCCTGTCTGCCATACGACGAGCGGGAAATGCTCGTCCCAATCACCTTCAATGACCTCATCAGCCGCCGCAACAATCGCTTTCGCCTTCTTGCTGTCGAGCTTGCCTAGTTGCTCATTCACTAAAGCCGCGCTCTTTTTAAGAATCGCGAACACGCGAATAAGCTGCTCTGGCATGTGCTCCGTGCCGATATTAAAGTTCTCGAAGCTGCGCTGTGTTTGCGCTCCCCACAGTTTATGTGCCGGCACCTTCACTTCGCCTAACGTATCTTTTTCCAATCTGTACTCCATACGAATCCCTCCTCATTTGGACAAACACGTAATGCTATGTACTAGACTTTACTTGATAATGATTTTCATTATTATTTATATTATCATCAATCCGAACAATACTTGTCAATCACGCACAAGGAAAAATAAGGGCATTTTTTATGCGTGGCACGCTACTGCCTGCCCATTCCTTTTAACAGGAGATGCAATATATATACATATAGAGCTGCTGTTGCTACTAGGATGAAAGGGGTGCTGCATGATGTACATTTTCAGCTATAGTGATAGCATTAATTATTATGAACGGAAATGGTTCTCCCAAAATGGCGAGGACGGCATTATTGAGGAACTGTTTGCTCGCATCGGAACGACGAACAAAATGTTTGTTGAGATAGGTGTACAACACGGTCTAGAGAGCAACACGGCATATTTATCCCGACATAAACAATGGACAGGTTATATGGTGGAAGCAAATCCGTTCTATTATGAGCAATTGTGTCACAACTTTGCAGCGTTCCGCTCGGTAAGGCCGGTACATTATTTTGTCGATGTGCTAAGTGTTAATAAGTTATTTGAAGCAAAGGATATTCCTTATAAGTTTGACTTGCTGTCCATTGATATTGATGGCAACGATTATTGGATCTGGGGCGCTTTGTTAGAATATAGGCCTCGTGTTGTCGTCATCGAATACAACGCTTCGTTCCTGCCTCCGAAGAAGATGGTCGTGCAATACGATCCACAATTTATTTGGGACGGAACGTCGCATTTCGGAGCAAGTCTTAGCTCACTGGCGGAGTTAGGAAGGACAATGGGCTACTCCTTAATTGGGACAGAGTCACGAGGAGTGAATGCCTTTTTTGTTCGTAATGACCTCGTGGAAGTATCCCGTTTCAGGGCATTGACGGCAGAAGAGGCTTATCATCTGCCTGATTATGGCCCTGATCAAGGAGGACATCCTAGACGGGACGGCCCCTATCTTGAAATATAGTTCTGGAGAGCCGTTCCCCGTATCTACAAATCGTAGCAAGCGATGCTTGGACGGCTCTCTTGTTTGTGACTCTATGGTTGGAGAAACTGAAGTTGAAGAAACTATGGTTACAGAAACTATGGTTACAGAAACGTGTAAAGAGGTGTGAAGAAGCTACTCTGTAATGAAAGGTAATCCGGCTTGTCTCCAACTCATCAATCCTCCGCATAAGTTGGACACCTCGGAGAAGCCATGCGCTTGCAATACACTTGTCGCAATCGCGGAGCGTACGCCTGAACGGCAGACGAACAACAGCTGCTTATCTTTAGGTAGAATGTCCAGATACTTAGTCAGCTGCCCAAGGGGAATATGGCGGGCTTCTGCAAGATGACCTTCCCTCCACTCCTGCTCCGATCGCACATCAATCACGTATACTTCCTTGGCCGCGATTCGATCGGCGATCATGTCCTCCCCTTGCGGATTCACTTCCCGATATGTTTGCTGCGTAAATCCATAATCTTGCGTGGACTGCAACAAGTCCGCATGGATAAACCCGATAATTTGATCGATGCCTACCGCTCGTAATTGACGTACGATAGGAAGTACATGTTCTTGATCAACCAACAAATAAGTGGCCCTCTCATGGGAGAGGAGGGAGCCTGCCCAGTTAGTTAAGGAGCGATGATACGGAATATTAAAGGAGCCCACGATGTGACCCTGTGCAAATTGGCTGGCAGAGCGCGCATCAAGCACGATTGCACCGTTTTCAATTAAGTAAGGCAGCATCATAATGGCCGTGTCCCAGTTTTTTAGCTCCGGCAAGCTTGAAAGAAGCCCTGGCCCCTCTTTGTTTATTTGCTTCATACGAGCAAAATAACTAGGTGGCTCAGACTGCCCCTCAAGTAGCGCTTCAATAAAAGCTTCCTCCTCCGTATGAGAGAGGGCCCAGTTAAAGCGCTTTTCATAGCCGATGGTCGAAGAATGCACGGCGCCCAAAGCCTTGCCACAGGCGCTCCCCGCACCATGCGCAGGCCATATTTGTAAGTATTCAGGCAGTTGCTTAAACTTCTGCAACGAGGCGAACATTTGACTTGCTCCGACGGCTGCTGTGCCTACTAATCCAACCGCCTTTTCCAGTAAATCAGGGCGTCCGACATCACCCACAAACACGAAGTCGCCCGTAAAGATGCCCATAGGCTCGTTGGCTCCCCCACCTTTATCGGTCAGCAAAAAAGAGAGGCTTTCCGGCGTATGTCCCGGTGTGTGCCACACCTCAACATGAATGTTGCCGATTTGAAAGTGGTCGCCATCTTTTAATAACCGATGGTTTACTTCTTTCACGTAGCCATATTTCCAGTTCTCGTCACCCTCATCAGATAAGTAAAGGGTTGCACCGTGCGCCTTCCCAAGCTCCAAAGCGCCAGAAACGTAGTCGGCATGAATATGGGTTTCCGCCACAGCGGTAATCGTAAACCCTTCCGCTTTCGCCAATTCAAGATAAGGGTAGACGTCGCGGATCGGATCAACAACCATTGCTTCCCCCGTCTTTTGACACCCGACTAAATAAGAAAGCTGGGACAACCCGTCGTTATAGAAGCTTCGTATAAACATAATGGGCCTTACTCCTTTTTATAAAAAGTGGGGGCAGCGTCCGATTACTACTTACAGCCGCCCCTTCAGCATTCCATGCCAATACATAAAGGGCAGCATCTGCTTCTTCAATACGTACATGCTGTATCTTTCTTTGGCTTGGTTAAACGGAAACGTCTCCCGTGGCTCCAAGTCATAATCGAATTCGGCGAGTACAAGCCGATTATAGCCTGTTACAAGCGGGCAGGACGTGTAGCCATCGTAGCTTCCTTGCAGCGGTTTCCCTGCAAGGAAGCTTACTAGGTTGTTGGCCACAACAGGTGCCTGCTTGCGAATAGCTGCCCCAGTCTTCGATGTGGGCAAGTTGCTGCAATCCCCTAAAGCGAACACGGTTGGATACCGTTTATGCTGTAACGTGAACTTGTCTACATCAACCCAGCCAGCCTCATCTGCCAATAGGCTGCGTTTAATAAAGTCGGGTGCCGACATCGGAGGCACGACATGAATCATATCGTACGGGATAATTTCCTGTTCCTTCGTATCGAGATGTTCGAATACAGCCTCCTTCGTATCCTTACGAATTTCGACTAAATCGCGCCTGTAGCGCGCCGTGATGCTTTTCCGTGCAATGACTTGCTGCAAGGCATCCGCATATTTTTTTACTGCAAAAATAGCCGTTCCAGCCGAAGCAAAAATAACGTCTGACCGATCCCGAACGCCTGCTTTACGGAAATGATCATCGGCTAAGTACATAATTTTTTGCGGCGCACCGCCGCATTTAACGGGCGTGTTCGGCAAGGTGAATATCGCATTGCCGCCCTTGAACGACTGAATCGCTTTCCATGTGCTGTCCACATGTTCATAAGCATAGTTGCTGCACACCCCGTCCCGACCGATAGCCTGCCGGAGGCCTTTTATTTGATCCCAATTGACTTGAATACCTGCTGCAACGACCAAGCAATCATAATGAACCTGTGTTCCCTTTTCCGTTAAAACATAGCGTTCCTCGGGATAGAACTCGTACACGGCTTCTTGCAGCCAAGTTACACCTCGCGGGATAAGCGATTGCTGCGGCCGCTCCGTCTGTTGCTTGTTAACGACACCTGCCCCCACCAATGTCCACAGGGGTTGATAATAATGATGACTTGCTGGATCAATAAGCACGACTTTTCCACGCAGCTCCTTACATTGCCGAACAAGCCTAGCCGCAACGGATATTCCTCCACTCCCTGCACCGACTATCGCAACGGTATAACGATCATGTTGTTTCAGAGCACTTCCCCCTTCCGTTCATCCTCAAATTTGCTGCCCAACCATCACCATACATCCATACGGAAAAAAGCTCGTTTGGGTGAATAACGGGTTTCTTTACAACATTATGTAGAGGAATTCATATGAATGCAGTTCTATCGTGTCAATTGCTTGACAGTTCCCTAAAAAAAGGATTAGGATAAGCAAAAAGAATCGAAAAACTTTCACATTTGGCTTTGTTTTTTCGCTCTACTCACCTCTGTTTATGAAATCACGCCTTTAATTGCTTGCATGTTGCTAGAAATAGGTCCGACCTATAAACCTATTTGGATTGCTGGCTATACAACCCTTTTCTTATACATAATACGACTTATGCACCTAATAAATGTTTTCGATATCCATTTATTCCAGCTCTTTAAGATAGCGCTTTCACTTTCTGTATTCCTTATACTAAAAAACATCTCAATCTCATAACTTAAGATAAGTCCATATAGTAAGCCCATAATCGAAGCTCTCGACACTTTTTATGCTATTGGGGGGGTGAGACGGAACTATAACGTTTTTAAGTCAATTTGTAAGCGCTTTTTCCTTGCTTCTTCATGACATGAAATTACGAATAGGGGTGCTGAAAATGAAAAAAACGATGACGCTATTGCTCGCTACGATGATTCTGGCTACTTTTGCGCTGGCAGGCTGTGGGCAAAAAGATGCGGCGACACCAGCTGATAACAAAGCTGCTGGCGAGGCAAAAACACCACAATCCGAAACTGCACAGAAGCCTGGAGAAGAAGCTTTCAGTATGACAATCCGTCACATTAACGTTCGTGATACGGCTAAATTAACGCTGAAAATCCTCGAAGATGTCGTGAAAAAGACGGAGCAGGATGTCGCTGGTCTTAAATTTGAATTAGATGGTGTAGAAGATACAGTCAACCGTGACGTGAAGTTGAAAGCGGAGATGTCCGCGGGCACACAGCCACCTATTTTCAACTTGTTCGGCGGTGCCGATACGAAGAACTACGCGGCAGCAGGTCGTTTGCTGCCACTGAATGATATTTTGAAAGAAGTAGGCATTGCCGACTCTTTCTTCGACTTGAGAGAATTTACAGTCGATGGAAAAGTGTATGGTTTGCCAGAGTCGGGCTTTATTGAAGGCTTTTTCTATAACAAAAAGGTGTTCGACGAAGCAGGCGTACAAGTTCCTAAGACATGGGATGAGCTACTCAAAGCGTTGGAAACATTCAAAGCTAAAGGTATCATCCCGATTGCCCTTGGTGCTGGTGGCGGCGATGGCTGGTCGGTCAACATGCTCGTCAACAGCTTAATAGTCGGTTTTGGCGGCCCTGAAATTCAAGAAGGCTTTGCAACAGGCAAGACAAAATGGACTGATCCCGCTGTAATTGAAGCGTTCAAACGACTTCAAGAGCTGCAAACAAAAGGCTACATTGATCCGAACGCACTCGGTTTGAAATATTCGCAAGGCCAAGCAAACTTCTATACGGGCAAAGCAGCGTTGTTGTTCGACGGAAGCTGGGCCATTAATGCTCTCGTAGGCGACACATCTACGGTTAAAGATCATGCAGGCTTCTTCCGCTTCCCAGACGTAGGCGGCCCTGGAGATGGCTACATAAACGGCGGCTGGTCGAACGGTTACGGCTTCTCGGCTGCGGTCAAAGATAAAGAGCTTGAAACGGTTAAAGCATTCATTAAAAATTTCTACACGATCGAAAACCAGAAGCGTGGTCTTGTTGAAACGAGCCGTATTCCTTCGATGAAAAATATTACGAACATTGAAGGCGCAAATGCGCTTGTTAAATCCGTTGGTGAAGCACAAGGGGCAGCTAAAGGAGCATTCCCAGCTTATGATTCCCTTGTACAACCTAAGATTAAGGTGACGTTAGAGTCCACGATGCAAGAGCTGATCGGTGGCGAAATTACGCCAGAGAAAGCAGCTGAGCGTATGCAACAAGTACAAGAGGCTGCCAATTCCGGCAAGTAAATAGTTGAATGGTTCGGTTTCGGACGCCGTACGTAGCACTCGCGCAGCGATCTAAAGGGCACGGCACTCGCGCAGCGGGCTAGAAGGCATGGCGAGCTAGGGCGCAGCGAGCTACGGTGCATGGCGAGCATAGGCGTAAGGCGTCCGACTCCATCCATCTAAATAGCAGATAGGAGATGGGTTATGAACAAAGTTCATAAAAACTATACGGCGTATTTTTTGTTTGTTGTTCCCGCAATGCTGTTATACATCACATTTTACTTAGTTCCTTTGTTCAACTCGCTGCAATATTCAGTGACCAGTTGGAACGGAATCACTCAGCCTGTCTACAACGGCCTAGAGAACTTTCAGAAGGCACTCGATGACGAGAAGTTCTGGATTGCCTTCAAAAATAATATTTATTTTGTCGCCTTCTCCGTCTTTATACAAGTTCCGATTATTGTGCTTGTATCGGTACTCGTAAGTGGCGTGCGTCGCTTTTTAGACTTTTATAAAGTCACTGTCTTCTTGCCGAGCGTGCTGTCTACGGCAGCGATCGCAATCATCTGGCAGTTCATTTATGCGCCAGACGCGGGCTTGATTAACCAGCTTCTGCGAGAGATTGGCCTTGAATCATGGGCAAAAATATGGCTCGGCGATAAGGCGACGGCGACGTTGTCTATTTTAATTACGAACGCATGGCAGTGGACTGGATTTTATATTGTGCTTGTGTTGGCCGCTATCTTCGCCATTTCGAAAGAAATGCTGGAAGCTGGTGAGATGGACGGCGCTGTAGGCTGGCGCAAAGCGTGGTATTTAACGATTCCGCTCATCCGTCCTGTCATCATCGTTGTTATGCTCCTGTCGATAACAGGTGCAATGAAAGCATTGGACATCGTCCTTATTATGACGAAGGGTGGACCTTTCGGCAGTTCCGAGGTGATGGCCACTTATATGTACAAGCAAGCATACCAGTTAGGTGACTTCGGCTACGCGAATGCAATTGCCATCATCATTACTATATTTACTGCGATATTAGCGGGCATCTTTCATTTGATTAGCAAAAGGACGAAGGAGGTCGAACACTAATGAATGTATCTATGAAACGTATTGTCCCTCATCTCGTCCTAATTCCTTATGTCATCATTGTCTTATATCCGCTGTTCTTTATTATTAACGCTTCCTTTAAGAACAACTCTGAAATATCCCTGAACCCTTGGGGCTTGCCTCAATCGTTCAGCTTTGATAACTATACGAACGCGTTATCGAATTCTTTTATCGGCACGTACTTTTTTAATAGCTTATACATTAGCGTCATCTCAACTGTAGCTACCATTTTGCTGGCGACAGCTATTTCCTATGCGGTCACCCGTATGAAGTTCCCGCGACTTAGCAAGCTCGTGTACAGCCTATTGCTGCTGTCACTATTGATACCTCCTGCGTCACTGCTCATACCGCTCTATTTAATGATTAAAGATATGGGCATGTACAACACGCCGCTTGCCTTGCTTATTCCTTATACGGCATTTGGTATCCCATTAACCGTGTTCGTTGTTGCCGCCTTCCTTAAATCCATTCCTCAAGAATTGGAAGAGGCGGGCATTATGGACGGCTTGTCGACCTACGGTATTCTCGGTCGCATCATTATTCCACTAACATTGCCAACACTCGTCACCGTATTTATTTTGAACTTTATTAGCCATTGGAACGAGTACATTATGGCTAATTTATTCTTGTCCAGCGACAAGCTGCGCACGTTGCCCGTTGCAGTCGTCGCCTTTGCCGACCAGTACAATATGAACTACGGGGCGCTTACAGCGGCAATTACGATAAGTATCGTGCCGGTTATTATTATTTACGCCGTGTTGCAAAAGAAAATTATTGAGGGTGTAACGGCTGGCGGCGTGAAGGGATAAACAATTCGCTCTTCACAAATTGGTTAATTTTAGGTAAACTATCACAGTGGCTTATTTCCTTTTTTTATATTTCGGAAGGAGTGATTAAATTGACAATTAATGAAATGCTCGGACGTTCTAATAAAATGATGCTGGTGAGAGGGACGCTTCTCTCCTAGAACACGTTCCTCTCGCCAAGCGCAGGAGGAAAAACACGAATGATGAATTTACAAACTATGGTGATCGGCCTCAAAGATAATGCCGTAGCCAAGCAACTTATCCAGCATTGGGATTACGACAAGGACTCGCTGCAATTTTGGCGTGCGAGCTCCAATTTCGTGTATCAATTCAAACAAAATGAACACGTCTGCTTTTTGCGCTTTGCACATGAGCAGGATCGTTCGTATGAACACATTTGTGCAGAACTGCAGTTTATGCAATATTTACAGGCAAACGACTACCCGTGTGTTACTCCGCTGCCATCTAAGCAGGGTAACCTCGTCGAATCGCTGCATACATCGAACGGAACTTACTATGCTGTCGCATTTAGTGAAGCCGATGGTGAGCAGCTCGATATTGATGAAATGGTGGGACTCCACGCTGTAAAGTGGGGCGCATCCTTAGCGACGCTTCATGAGTTATCACAAATCTACCGCCCTGCGCACGAGCAGCGCGGAAGCTGGCAGGACTCCCTGCGATTTGTCCGTTCCATCTTAGAACAGCATCCTTCAGAGCAGGCTGCGCGAACCGAATGCGATCGCATCGCACAGTGGCTATCTGAATTGCCTGTTTCATCAGAGCAATACGGGCTCATTCACTATGATTTTCAACAAGACAATATATTTTGGGCTGAGAGCGACACCCGCATTAACGCTATCGACTTTGATGATTCCATGTACCATTGGTTCGGCATGGACATTATGTCCGCGACGTCAGATTTACGTGAAGAGGACGAGACAGGAGAACTATTTGAAGCCTTTTTGCAGGGCTACCGCTCCGTTCGGCCCTTGGATGAATCGATTGTCGATCAATTTCCGCGCTTTGCACGTTTTGCGAACTTATACGGCTTTGCGAGGGTGCTGTACAGTTTACAGGACAGTGTCATCAGTGATGCGCCTGACTGGTATGACGGCCTAAAGGAACATTTAGCAGAGCTATGTGACGAAGATAGAGTGAAGTTCGAGCAGCCTTGGCCATAATACAGAACACAAAAAGACTACGCACAAGGGAAACCTTGAGCGTAGTCTTTTTTCACATATAACCTACTTCAACACATAATCGGCTAGCACACCTTGCACTGAATAAATGTTCAAGTTCTTATTGAATTTCTTTTGAATTGGCGTTGCAGATCCCGAGATCCAAATTTTCAATTCGGCATCCAAATCAAAGCTTCCCGCCGTTTCAACACTGAAATACGTAATGCTCTTATATGGAATCGATAGGAACTCTGTCTTTTTACCTGTGATTCCTTGTTTATCTACCAAGATCAAACGCTTATTTGTAAAAATAAATAAGTCGCGGATGACCTGATACGCTTTTTCAATCTGTTCAGAGCTGGAAAGCAGCTTACCGAATTCCTTATTTACTTCATTAATATTAACTTCTGATGCATTTCCTAATAAACCATCGAGAAATCCCATTGTGTTACCCCCTTAAAATGGTAAAGAGAAAACGTACTTATCTATTAATACGAGCGCCGCATGGAAATAGATGCAAAAAAATATTTTAAAAAACTTTTAGGTGACAACTGGCTCTATTTCAACATTTTTCGCTCCTGATAGACAAAATTCCCCCTAATCATAGAAAATTACCCCTATTTCTATATCAAACTGTATTTATAATAGAAGCAAGGAGGTGATAAAAGTAATTAAATTCCTGTTTCAAATTGAAATTTAACTAGTCAAAGGAGAGGATTTGTTTGTGTACAGTTGCCATGAAAAATGGTACTAAAAAAATGTTTATCTTTTCTCTTATTTTCACTTTAATATTAAGTTCCATTTCATTTGCTCCTGCGGTGGCGAATGCCGCAACTAAAGTCTGCTCCGCAGCGTGGAGTGCAGCAAAAGTGTATACAGGCGGCCACACTGCGTCCGAAAACGGACAAGAATGGCGTGCAAAGTGGTGGACACAAGGTGAGAAGCCAGGCACAAGTGGCGTGTGGGAGAACTTGGGCCCTTGCTCCAGTACGAACCCTGGCAATCAAGCACCATCGGTACCAGCTAACTTAACGGTTACAGGTACAACGTATACTTCTGTATCGTTAACATGGGGTGCTTCTACTGACGACAAACAAGTTGCTGAATACGTCTTGTCTTACAACGGCGCTGAGCAGAACGTTGCGGCTACGAACGCAACCGTTGCCGGCCTGACTCCTAACACGAAATACACGTTTACAGTAAAAGCGAAAGACAATGAAGGACTATTGTCAGCAGCTAGCAACATCGTAGAGGCTACAACTGGCCAAACACCACTGCCAGGTAACCAACCACCAACTGCTCCGACAACATTAGCTCTGACAGCAAAAACAGCAAATTCCGTGTCCTTAACATGGGCTGCATCAAGTGATGATAAGCAAGTTGCTGGCTACACGGTATACTACAACGGTGCTGTACAGACGGCTGTAGGTACAACGGTAACGGTAGCAGGCTTGAATCCAAATACAAAGTACACGTTTACAGTAAAAGCAAAAGACAGCGAAGGACTTGAATCCGCTGCTAGCAATATCTTGGATGTTACAACCGAAGCAGGAGTAGTAGATCCTAACGATGCTTGTCGTCCTGAAGGGCTTTATAACTCCGGCGTAAAAGGTATTCCATATTGCAACGTCTATGATCAAGAAGGCCGCGAGAAGTTGGCTAACGACTCCAAACGTCGCATTATCGGTTACTTTACAAGCTGGAGAACAGGTAAAAACAATCAGCCTAAATACTTGGCTTCCGACATTCCATGGAAGCAAATGACGCACATCAACTATGCGTTCGCTCACATTAATGGCAGCAACCAAGTCTCTGTTGGAAGCGCTACCGCGAGCAATCCAGCGTTAGGCCTGACTTGGCCAGAATATCCAGAGGCAGCAATGGACCCAACATTGCCTTACAAAGGTCATCTGAACCAACTGAATAAATTCAAGAAGCAAAACCCTGGTGTAAAAACGCTCGTGTCCATTGGTGGCTGGGCGGAAACAGGCGGCTATTTTGATGATGCAGGCAATCGTGTTGCAAATGGCGGCTTCTACTCGATGACGACAAATGCAGACGGCACCATCAACCACGCTGGTATTAACACGTTCGCGGATTCCGTTGTTCAATTTTTGCGTCAATACAACTTTGATGGCGCAGACATCGACTACGAATACCCAACAACGATGCAAAAAGCAGGAAATCCGCTTGACTGGAATTACTCAACACCGCGTCTGAAAGGCTTAGTGGCAAGCTATGATGAGCTGATGAAGACGTTGCGCGTTAAGCTTGACCAAGCGTCTGCTCAAGACGGCAAGTACTACTACTTAACAATCGCGTCTCCATCTTCCGGTTACTTGCTGCGCGGAATGGAAACGTTCCAAGCACTTAAATATTTGGACTATGTCAACATTATGTCTTATGACCTTCACGGCGCATGGAACGAATTTGTAGGTCCCAACGCAGCTTTGTTCGACGATGGCAACGATGCTGAGTTGAAAAAAGCAGGCATCTATTCGACTGCGCAATACGGTGGTATCGGCTATTTGAACACAGACTGGGCTTATCACTATATGCGTGGTCTGATGCAAGCAGGACGTATTAACATCGGTGTGCCGTATTATACACGCGGCTTCCAAAATGTGACCGGCGGTACGAACGGTCTGTGGGGAACTGCTGTTGGCAAAAACTGTCCAACAGGCTTAACAGCTTGCGGCGATGGCGCTGTGGGCATTGATAACATCTGGCACGACAAAGACGAGCAAGGTAGAGAGCTTGGTGCAGGTTCTAACCCATTGTGGCACACGATGAACCTTGAAAAAGGCATTAAAGGCTCGTACCTGAACATGTACGGCCTGCAAAATGCTCCACTGACAGGAACGTATGGACGCCACTACGATGCGACGCTTGTCGCTCCATGGTTGTGGAACCCACAGAAGCGCGTATACTTGTCTACTGAAGATGAGCAATCAATGGCTGCCAAAGCCGACTATGTCGTCAAAAACGGCATTGGCGGTATTATGATTTGGGAGTTGGCTGGAGACTATGATTTCCACCAACAACGTAATAACGGCAAAGGCGAGTACTTCATCGGCTCTACGTTGACTCGTTTGATTCACAGCAAGTTTGTAGCGGCAACACCGTATGGCAACAAAAACAGCGCAACTCCACTTCCAGTGGACAAACTGGACGTTAAAGTTCAGTTTACAGGCTTTAAGTTGGGTGACCAGAACTATCCGATCAACCCGATTATGCGTGTGACGAATAACAGCGCTGTTCCGATTAAAGGCGGTTCGGTGATTGAGTTCGACGTACCGACATCTTCACCTGCGATCTTCAATAGCTGGAGCGGAGACGATGTGAAAGTCATTTCTACAGGCCACACGGGCAACAACGTTGGCGGCTTGAAAGGTGACTTCCACCGCGTAGCGGTTAAGTTGTCCGCTTGGAAGAGCATCGCTCCTGGCGCAACAGAAGATTTCAGCCTTGTTTACTACGTGCCGATTAGTGGACCGACTAATCTGACGCTTACGATTGACGCGAAGAAATACACAATTAATTAACAGCCTGTGGTTTAAACCGAGTGGACGTGATGCGTTCACTCGGTTTTTTTATGTGGACAATCCGATTCTGTGTACTAGCGGCAACTAGACGGGCATCGTGTATCCTACGCCATCACTATCCACATGTGGATAACATACTTATGGTTTTTTCTTTTAATGGGCATAACTTTTAAGGAAAATCCATGGTGAGGTGGTCTTAAGCAATGAAAAAGTGGGTGCAAACGCTCAGCATTGTATATATTGTCTGCTTAATTGCAGGCTTGGTTGGATGTGTCACATTTCCCCCTGCTAAGCAAGTAACACCTCAGTCGGACAAGTCCTTGGAGTCGGATCAATCCGCACGTGCAGAACGTACTGCTCACACATGTGGACTTGATCCCCAGCTTCAACCGTTAACTACCTACGATGAAGTCGTTGCCTACTTAAAAGAACACAACAAACTTCCACCCAACTATATAAAGAAGTCCGCTGCTAAAAATTGCGGCTGGGTACCACGAGAAGGCAATTTACAAGTCGTCGCGCCCAAGATGAGTATTGGCGGCGATGTATTTTCCAATGCGGAAGGTTTGTTGCCTAAAGCAAGCAACCGAAAATGGACTGAAGCCGACATTAATTATCATGGTGGGCATCGCGGTAAATTCCGTCTCGTATACTCCAATGACGGCTTATACTATAAGACAGAAGACCATTACAGGACATTTCAACGTATTCCTTAATCGAGCTATAAAGGAGAGGTGAGCTTGCAAAAAATCGTTATCGACGGCAGCAGTATAACGTCCAAAGAACAACTCCATCAGTTGCTTCAGCAGCAGCTCAAGCTGCCCGATTATTATGGCGGCAACCTAGACGCGTTGTGGGACTGCTTGACGTGCGACGTTGAGCTGCCTGTCGAAATCGAGTGGCGTGATTATGAGCAGACCCGCAAGCAGCTCGGGGATTATGCGGACAGAATGGTGCAAACGTTCAAAGCGGCGGAGAAAGAATCGCATGGAAAGCTACGTTTTACGATAAAATGACGAAGAGGACTAGGTATGTCTATTAACATACTAAGGTCTTCTTTTTTACACTGCATGACATATTCACTCGTCCAAACTTAATCCGTTCTTCATTTCAGGTCATTTATGTTATGTTAAAATATCCCTCAGAGCTAGAGTCTAAGGAAGATACGTACACAAATAGATGGAGATGAAGCATTCCATGAAAAAGGGGCTACTTCAACGTAATCGCAACTATCGAAAATTATGGCTAGCAAAGAGCGGTAGCGTATTGGGAGACTGGTTCAACCAGATTGCACTTGGACAGGTCACGTTGACCATGACAAACTCGGCTTCAGCTATGGGTCTCGTCCTTCTATGCCGTTCATTACCTACAGTAATTATTGGGCCATTTGCTGGCCCTCTAGTCGATTTCTTCTCGAAGAGGACGATCATGATGGTGTCTGACTTACTGCGAGCCGTCTTTGCGTTGCTATTTATTATGGCCTATCTCACGCAGGCCCCCTCATTACTCTATATTGGTGCGTTATGCCTGGGCATATCCGGGATATTGTTCGACCCTGCTCAACAAACAGCTATCTCGCAGCTCGTATCACGAGAAGATTTACCCGAAGCAAACGCCTTGAATTCAACCATAACGAGCATTATGCGTATAGTAGGAGCTGTTGCTGGAGGTGTAGCAGCCGCTATTTTTTCACCTATATTATGCTTCGCCCTCAATTCGGTATCCTATCTATGGTCTGCCATATGCATTTATCAAATCAAGTGGTCGGAACGCTCGGCTACTCTTGTACATAAGCTGCCTTATTGGGCTGCACTCAAAGAGGGTATAACGGAGGTTCGAACAAATCGTGTAGCCCGATCCATCATTTTAATCGGAATTAGTTGGGGCTTGGCCGGAGGCGGATACTCGATCCTCATCCCTTTGTTAGGGAATTCCGTCTATCATATGGGCGGTTTAGGCATTGGGCTGTTGTTTGCTATCGATGGCGTCGGTCTATTGATTGGCGCATTGCTAGTTAAACAATTTATAGGGTCCGACCATAGAAGGGCAAACTTAGCATACGGGGTAGCCTACTTAACCCAAGCACTATTTTTCACTTTGCTTACCCAGCTGACGACATTCGAATGGGGAGCAATCATGCTGCTTCTAATGCGCATCAGCTCGGGCGTCATTGTGCCCTTGGATACGTATTTGCTGCAAATAAATACACCTGAATCCGTAAGAGGACGCGTGTTTACGTTCCATTATTCAACGTATGGTGGTGTCATGCAATTGTCCTTTGCTATCTTTGGCTTTCTATTTGATTCGCTCGGCATTTCAGCTGCGGGAGCTATAATTGGCCTTACTTCTTTCGGTTGCGGTCTATTTTGGCTCATCCAGTTCAGGCACCTGAATATAAACAAGAAAAACCCCTCATCTTAAAAAAGATAGGGGTTCTCGATAACCTGAATTTCTTAAAGTCATTTTATAAAGTGATAATCATATGTTAAGCAGCGCTTGAACGGCTGCCCTTGAACAACGAAATATTTTTCTTCTTCAAGAAGCCATCTACGCCAATTTTGCCTGCTTGGTACAAAGACACAAGAATAATCAGCGACAATATAATCATCGTCGGATTAACTTTAACAACCCCACTAAACAAGAATGCAAAGTTCATTACGATCCCGAAAAATACGGCTGTCTTCGTAAAGAGTCCTACGATCAATCCGAGTCCTACCAGCACTTCACCAAGCGGAACGATAAAGTTAAACAAATCCACGTACGGCAATGCAAACGATTCTAGGAACGTTCCCCACCAATCGGGCACGTTAGGCTTTTCGCCATTCGCGTTAGCGATAGCCCCTTTAAGCATGCCACTAGCGTCAAAGCCACCGCCTTGATATTTCGCAAGTCCTGCTTTCAACCATGCCCAACCCAAGTACAACCTAATCAGCAAAAGCACCCATTTTACAAACTTGTCTTCCGTCCTCAAAAATTGAATCATCAGTATATCTCCTCTCCTATTTCACCTTAAGCCACATCTTTGTTTTGTGACTTTAGCACTACATAATGTAGTGTAATTGTCTAAAAAAATTAAAACAGTGCGTAAATAAACACCGGACATAATACGACAAGCGCATGTGCCGAAATAATAGCTGGTGCCACTGGCAGCTTCAATCCTATCTCTGTCTGTGGATCGATAAGCTTTTGAATTCGATAATTAACAGCCGAATCCAGCAAGGATATGCAAGCAGCAGGCATTTGCTGCGCTCGTCTATACTTCACCAGCTTTAATAGGGCACTTGCTAACGGAGTAGCGCTGCCTATCTTATTAATCGAGTAATGGTCAGCCATCACTTCTTTGAGCATTTTGTATGTTTCGTGTGACCATTTTAATATCGGTATAAACCATAGCACCGCGGCAAACAAATAAAGTACAAATGACTTCAACGGGTCAGCCTGATGTCTATGATGCATTTCATGATGTATGACCGCTTCCAACTCGTCATCGTCGAGCAAATGAATGAGTCCTGTCGAAATCACAATACGTGGATTAAACAATCCCATCGTGACCGCAATAGGCTCTGGATGATCGATAACCGTGATCGACTTCTCCCGTTCGCTGTAAATCTCATTCAGTTGCATCGTTAATGCTTCATTTTGAAGCCTTAACATTTTGTTGGACATGCGCCTGCATAAGTACAGCTGTCTAGCAGCTACACCAATGATAAGAGCAACCGTTAAGAAGACAAATGCGTCAAATACATGTCCCAACCGTGTCAGGCCATAATATTGAAGGACACTTTGACACAGTTGAAAAATATTCAGTCTCAATTCCTTGTCGAGCAAAAAATAAAACACGTACAAGCACATTTGACTAAGCAACGTTCCGGCAATCAGGAGGCACGACGCAAAAATAAACTTGGATCGTTTTTCCCACATCATTTTACGTTTCCTTCTTTAACTGCTTTATTTTTTGTTCTAGTTTCTCGATTAGCGAATCGTCGATGTCATCCAAAGCATCAAGCATATGACTCACCACAAGCGGACCGAAATCTTCGATGAGCCCATTCGTTAACTCCTTGGATTGCTTCTCCAAAAAATGTTCCTTCGATAACTTGGGACGATACAGCGATGCGCGACCATGAACCTGCTTCTCTAGTACATCCTTCTCTACAAGCCGATTCATAACGGTCATGACGGTATTAAAGTTCACATGCTTCTCCTGCTCCAGCTTTGCTTGAACTTCTTTAATCGCTAGCTGCTCATTGCTCCACAAAATGTCCATTACTTTCGCCTCAAGTGGTCCAAAAAAGCGGTTCAATCCACTCTCGTGAAATTTAAAACGACTTAATTTCATGTTGGCACACACCTCACACTACTCATTGTAGTGGATTTTTTGAGGCAGTGTCAACAACATGACTTGTTTGATTAAAAAGGGGCTGCACGTACGCCCCTGCTTCGTGTATAGCGTAAATGGTATGCCATAAATGTACGTTGTGCTTGGGTGTGTAGCAAAGATCTGTGAGGTCTGTGCACAACACACTGGTTAGCATCTAGTATCTATTATCTGGCACATATCATCCACTATTTAGCATTTAGCGACGGATAGGCTTATCCAATTGGTATAGCTTACTATACCTAGGTTCATTTTTCATGAGCTGTTGGTGAGAACCTTTCATGCCTATTTTCCCATTTTCCATAAAAATGACTTCGTCCATCTGCTCCACCCCAACCAAGTGGTGTGTAATCCAGATCAACGATCTACCATGCAGCGTCTGAAAAATAGTCGTAAGCAAATCCCGCTCCGTACGCGGATCAAGTCCCACTGTCGGCTCGTCTAGAATGACGATCGGGGCGTTCTGCAACAATACACGGGCAAGTGCCACCCGCTGCCGCTCTCCCCCCGAGAAGCGCTGCCCCGCTTCATGCATGGGCGTGTTGTAGCCCTCTGGCAGCGACTCGATAAGCTCGTCCAGCTTGACTTGCTTGGCTACGCGGCGAATATCCTCCTCCGTAGCAGTGGGCCGCCCTAAACGAATATTGTTCGCGACAGTCGTATCGAACAGATGCGGCCGCTGGTTTAAGACGGAGATGTAACCTTGCATCTGGTCTTCATACGTGTGTGCTGGCGCTCCATTGATGCGCACGCTACCAGCGCACGGCTCAATTGCACCTTGCATGAGCTTGAGCAAGGTTGATTTCCCTGAGCCGCTGCGGCCGATAAGGGCCATTTTTTTACCTTGCGGAATGTCCAAAGATACATTTGCAAGTGCCCATACATCGGACGAGTTAGCGGTCGCATCATAACGATAATAAACGTGTTCCAAGGTGAGGTGCGCCTCGTTTATTGCTGTGCTGCTCGAATTCGGTTCCGTCGTTCGCAAGGTTTGCCCGCTCAAGGCCGCAAGACGCGCGAAGGAGTCGCGGTACTGCGGGATTTTTTCAACAGCTTCGGATACAGGTAAAAAAGCATCCATCAGCGGCAAGACAACTAGCACAAAAGCCGCAATAAGCGTGACGTCGATTTGCCGATCCGTGTACCGCTGACCCGCCCAATATACCATGGACACGACAATAGTCCCGATTACACACTGTCCAATAAATGATCGCCATTTTGCCCAGTTGCTTAACGAGCGCTCGATGTGAGCTACTTTTGACTCATCATCTTCATAGGACTGTACGAATTGTGGTGCTCTCCCACTCACAACCCAATCATTTATGCCAAGCACAGCATCTGTTAACTTCTGATATAGACCGTTGCGCTCCTGCTTCATTTGCCGAAGCTTCTTGTTCATCAAGAGCAGCGAAATAGCAGGCAGTATGAACACGAGCACCGCAAGATAGAGCGCCATCAAGATTGCAAATTGAAGGTCAAACCAGCCTAGCGCCACGATGACGACGGCGTACATCACGAGCGCGACCATGCTAGGAAAGATGGTGCGCATGTACACATTTTGCAAATATTCAATATCATCGGCCAGCGCGCTAAGAAGGTCACCCGTCTTATAACGGGAACGAATAAATAGTGCTTGCGGCTCCAATAAACGATAGAGGCGCACACGCATCTGCGATAAAATGCGCAGGATCGTATCATGTCCAACTAGTCGCTCGATATAGTGGACAACGGCCCTGCTAATGCCGAACGTACGAACTAAGACAACTGGAACGTATACCATTAATATATTTTCCGGACGCAGCGCAGACTTGGAAATGAGATACCCTGATGTGAACATAAGGGCACTCGCGCACAATACAGTCAGCACACCAAGCCCAATAATGATGGCAAAGCGCCGCATGTTGGCCCTTACATAAGGGCGCAGCCATTGTTCCGCTCTCATTGTATCTCCATCCCCTCCGTCTGTGTCATTATCAAGTCGTAGTACACACCCCTGCTAGCCAAGAGCTGCTCGTGTGTTCCCGTTTCGGCAATCTGCCCTTCGTCCAACACGATAATAAAGTCCATATCGGGCATCCAATGGAGGCGATGCGTGGCAAGCAAGACAAGCTTGTCCGCAAATAAGTTCAGCATCGTGTCTTTCAGCTCACACTCGGTTTCGATGTCCAAGTGAGCGGTAGGCTCGTCCAGCAACATGATCGGACGATCACTCAAGCAGGCACGAGCGAGCGCAATTCGCTGCTCCTGGCCGCCGCTTAGTTGGCGGCCTCCGTTGCCGATAAGCTCATCGCAACCGTTAGGCAAGCCGGCTACAACTTCGGCAAGCCCTGCGGCTTGAATCGCTCGCTCCACCTCTGCCGGCGAAGCATCTTGTGCATAGAAGCGAACATTGTCCGCTACTGAGCTATGAAAGACGTACGGATGCTGCGGAATATAGGTCGTCAGCTTGCGCCACTCCGCATCGGTCAAAGCATTATCAGGTACTCCACCGTCTTTCCCGACTTTCCCATCCTTCCATTCCACATGGCCCGATGTCGGACGTATAAATCCACTAAGCACGTCTATAAGCGTAGACTTGCCTGCACCGCTGGCACCGATAATGCCAACCTTGCTCATGCCTTTAATTTCAATAGACACGTCGCACAAAGATGCTCGTCCTGACTGCTCATGCTGAACGCCGATGTTGTGCAGCACAAGCGAGCTTTCTTTCGTCCATGTCAAACCCGACACGTCTGTCTTGCTCGTGCTGTTATCCGCCGTGCTTGCACGAACATATACGTCGCTCCCGCCTTTATCTTCCCGACCAATAATAGACTCAATCGCCTTGCCCGCCTCTTTTCCTTTGAGGGTGGCATGATAATCCGCCCCGACCATACGGACGGGCAAAAAATACTCCGGCGCCAATATAAGCACAAGCAGCGCCGTATCCAACATAAGCTGCCCCTCAATAAGCCGCAGCCCCAAGCTGACCGCCACCGATGCGACCGATAACATCGTAAAGAAATCGAGCGCGAACGAGGATAAGAATGCTACGCGCAACGTTCGCATCGTTGCCGAGCGATACTGATCGCTGACGCGTCCGATCATATCGCTGTGGGCACGACTCTGACCGAGAAACTTCAGCGTCTCCAAGCCGCGCAGCGAATCGACAAAATGATTCGATAGCACGCGGTATGACTTCCACTGCTGATCCATATGCTTCTTCGCAGCGAGACCGACCAGAATCATAAATACGAGCAAGATCGGCATCGTTACAGCTAGAATTAGAGCTGCTATCTGGTCCCGCATGCATACATAACCGAGTACAACGAGCGGCGTAATCGCCGTTCCGACCATGCGGGGAATAAACAGCTCTAAATACGTACGGAACTGGGTCACTCCATCCAAGACGAGCGTCACGATATTACCCGTTCCTTCCGTCTGGGCGAACCGTGGGCCGAACTGAAACAGCTTGTCCATCAGTTTCCGACGCAGCTCCCGAGCCGTCCCTTCTGCATAACGGTAAGCTACCTTCTGTTGAATCAAAGCCGTTACCTGACGCACGACGAACCCTGCCACGAACAGTCCGATACTGCTTGCTTGCTCCTCCAACGACTCGCCAGCAAAGAGCGCGGACACAACGTCAGCCAGTCCAATTGCCACCGCAATAATGGACGCACTATGAACTAGCGTAAGGAGTGTCATCACAAGGAGAACAGGCTTTATTCCTTTGTAGTTGAGTAGGTTATGCTTACCGTGTTTGCTCATCAGTGCTCCAGATGTCCTTTCTCATGAACGCGTTTCTTGAAAATAATATAGCTCCAAATTTGATAACCAAGTACGAACGGCAGCAGCGTAAGCGCCACAATCGTCATTATTTTCAGCGAGTAAGCCCCAGAAGCCGCGTTATGAATCGTTAAGTCAAATGCACGATCAATGGAACTGATCATCACCCGTGGGAACAGGCCGATAAATACCGCTGCTACTGCTAATACAATAACCGTACCTGTCATACCAAAAGCCCAACCATCTCGCTTCTTCGACATAAAGAAACCTGCAAGTACAAACGCCACCACACCCGCAACCGCCATACCCGTCAAAATAGCGCCTCGAACTTCAAACACATCCGTCATCATGTATGTCATGACACCGAACAGGACAAGTAATGCCGCTAACGGAATAAGTAGCTTCTGTCCAAGCTGACGCGCCCGCTCTTGCAAGCTGCCGACCGTGCGAAGCGTCGTAAACATTAACCCATGCACAAGGCAAAGCATTGTCACCGTGATGCCACCAACGAGTGTGTAGCCGTTCACCATATCGAACAATCCAGCATTCATTTGCATCTCGCCATCAATCGGAAGCCCTTTGATTAAGCCCGCAAAGACGACCCCGAATAAGAACGGCGGCAGCAAGCTGCCAAAGAAGATAGCGTGGTCCCAGTTTTTAACCCAACGCTCTGTCTTGCCCTTCCCACGGAACTCAAAGGCAACTCCACGTGCGATCAAGGCGAGCAACAGCACGACAAAAGGCGTATAGTACCCGCTGAACAACGTCGCATACCAGTTCGGGAAGGCAGCAAACATTGCCCCGCCTGCGGTTATTAGCCACACTTCATTCGCATCCCAGAACGGGCCGATTGAATTAATAAGTACACGACGCTCCCCATCTGTCCGCGCCAGGAAGCGCGTTGACATACCGACGCCGAAGTCGAATCCCTCTAAGAAAAAGAAACCTATGAACAGTACAGCGACAAGAATAAACCACAACTCATTTAGCGCTAACATGTTGTCCCTCCTTGTCATACGGATCATTCATTGTTGTTTCAACCTTATCCAGTGCGCTCGGCCCTTTTTTAATGACCCGTAAAAATAGTGTTACGAGCACTATGCCCAAAATCGTATACATGCCCGTAAACGAAACAAGTGAAAATAACACTTCGCCTGAGCTAACATTCGGCGATATACTATCCTCGGTGCGCATCAACCCGAACACTGTCCATGGCTGACGACCGATCTCCGTCATAATCCAACCAGATGCATTTGCAATATGCGGCAGGAAAATACCGACTACCATCATGCGCATAAACCATTTGTTAGGCCGCTCCAACTTCTTGCGTGCCGATAAATAAACGCCGTACATCGCCAGCAGAATCATCGCTGTCCCGCAGCCAACCATGATGCGGAAGCTCCAGAACGTTGTGCGTACCGGAGGAATGTAGTTGCCCGGACCATACTGCTGCTCATATTCGGCTTGAATTTCCTTCATACCTTTTACTTCGCCGGAGAACTTGCTATAAGACAAGAAGCTAAGCAAGTATGGAATTTTGAGTTCAGCCGTATTTTCCTGCTTCTCTGGATCGATAGCCGCGAACACCGTCCACGGCGCCGGATCTGTACTTGTTTCCCATAAGCCTTCACTCGCTGCCATTTTCATCGGCTGTGTCTTCACTAAATACTGGGCTTGCTCATGACCGAACAACGCGACTAACAAAGAAGTGATCAACGCGATGACGATACTGATTTGGAATGACTTTTTAAAGAAATCGAAGTCTTGTCGCTTCAACAGCTTCCATGCACTCACGCCCGCAATCAGAAATGCTCCTGTCGCCAAGGCCGAGAATACGGTATGCGGGTACTCGACTAGCATCTGACCGTTCGTAATTAAGGCGAAGAAATCATTCATTTCTGCCCGACCATTATTCATTTCAAAGCCGACTGGTCTTTGCATAAATGAGTTTGCTACCAAGATCCAAAATGCTGACATCATCGTCCCGAACGATACGAGCCAAATACACGCGAGATGAACCTTTTTCGATAACCGATCCCAACCAAATATCCATATACCAATAAAAGTAGACTCCATGAAAAAGGCTAGCAGCGCCTCGATCGCCAACGGCGCACCAAACACGTCCCCAACAAATCTAGAGTAATTCGACCAGTTCATCCCGAACTGAAACTCTTGTAGGATACCGGTAACAACACCGACAGCGAAGTTAATGAGAAACAGCTTGCCCCAGAACTTCGTCATCTTTTTGTACTTCTCTTCTCCTTTGACAACGTACATCGTTTGCATAATTGCAATAAGAAATGCCAATCCGATTGAAATCGGCACGAAAATAAAGTGAAAAATCGTTGTCGCTGCAAACTGAATACGTGACAGCATAACCATGTCTAAATCCATTGCTATCCCAGCCACCTTTCCCCCTAGTTGTTCGACAAGACCATAGGTCTTGATGTCTAAATATCTCGTTTCATGTATCATTGTGTCAGATTGGGTAGGTGTTAAATGTGATTTTTATCACATAAGATATGATTAGGCATGATTAAAATGTGAACTTTCGCACAGTCGTTCATTCCGCCTCTTTTTCAACCCCCGTTCAACAAAATGTTAGGAGTTCTTTCAAAATTTATGATATGGTAGAAGGGTCATTCAGGATCATTCGAATCCGTGTAGACACCACTTCAGAAATGAGAGGAATGGTCATTGATGTTTGGAAAAGTAGCTTCGGATTTACTAGGATTAAGCGACGTAGGGGCAGTCATTAAGCCAGAAAACTATGACAAAGTTGATGCTGACGATTACGTCATGCATGAAGATAACGAGAAGATTTTCTTCCTAATTAAATCCAAAACAGATGAGTACTGCTTTACAAACCAAGCACTCATTCATCTCGACGGCACAAGTGCGACCAGCAAAAAGCGTACGCTGCATCGTTATAGCTACAGCAATCACTCGATTTCTAGCGTATTGCTCGAAACGGCTGGCACGGTCGATTTGGATGTGGAACTCAACTTTAAGATCGGCGCTCTCGCTTTCAAGATCGACATCCACAAAAAGCACATTGAAGAAGTGAAAGACTTGTACAAGGCGCTCATTAAGATTTCGGAAATTACGTACGAGAACAACTTAACGTTGCAATTTGCGAAGCAGAGCTTAGAGCTGGCGTCCACGACTGTGGGGAAAATTAATAAGCTCGAGGGCAATTTGGTTGAGCAGTTCGGTGCATTGAACCAGACTGCATTTTCATGGCTCGTCAATACGCAAAGGCAATATCGAGTCAAAGATTTCGGCTTCGTATTTGAAAAATATATTAATCAATAAAGCATGCGAGGGATGTCTCAACTGTCATTTGATATGACGGCAAGACATCCCTCTTTCCATTTTAGCGAACAAACAGAACTCGTTTCTTTGCGGGGATGGGAAGCCCCAAAAATGTAGTCCCTCATCTGCTACTTGCCTACTCCATTAACTTCCGTTCCTAAACACCTTTATTAACATGCTTTAAATGGCATAATATAATAGAGCTACTGAGATACTCGTCATCACGATAGGAACTGAAATCAATCCTTTACCCGAATCATCTATAAAAAAATAGAACGAAAACATACATGAACATCATACGATCGTAGCAATTTCAATCAGAAACAGATGCATGATATACGCTCCCTTTCTCCTAATTAAATATAGTCCACTACGGAAACAATAATGATTCATAAGACGTTTATGTATTTATAGGGATCTAATGTGGAAGTTATTAGGATTTACACTTATAAAATTTGTTACAATGAAGAAGAAATTGGTGAAATAATAGGTGTATGGATGACCTAGTGAACTTAAATGGAAAAACTGTATTCTATTGTCTGATCAAGCCCGACGAAAGTCTAGGTTCAGAACCGAACCATAGTCCGTTCCTCACATCCCGCCAGTTGATTACGATATAACTAAGAATGAATCGGACATTACGCCGGATAGCGGTGCTTAAATAGACAAAAGGGGTTGTATAACGATGTTGAATGGGATTAATATGCCATTACCAACACAGAAAGCGAAAGTGCTTGTCCTGACCGGTTCAATTGGCCACGGGCATTTGCAAACGGCCAACGCCATTCGCGAGATAGCCGAGAAATGGTTCCCACATGAGGCTGATGTTCATGTTGTTGATTATATGGAGCAAGTGTCTCCTTACTTACACGAGGTAAGCTCGTACTGTTTCGTGCAATGGGTGAAATTATTCCCGAGCATGTATGGCTACTTATTTGAAAAGACACGCAGAGATCGCAAGCTGTCGCAAATGTTAAAAAGCGTACGCTTCAGCAGCCTGCGACCGTTAGAGAAGCTGATCAATCAGATGCAACCTACGGTCATCGTCAGCACGTTCCCAGCCGCGAGCGCAGCTGTATCCAAGCTGAAAGAGCGCGGCGTGACGAATTGTCAGACGGCAACGATTATTACGGATTACACTGACCACAGCTTCTGGATATATCCTTTCACTGATTTGTATATGGTCGGTTCGACAGATGCGAAGGCGCAACTGGTTAGCCAAGGTATTCAACCGTCGCGAATTGAGGTAACGGGCATTCCTGTCCGTCCTGCCTTTTACGACGACTATGATAAGCAAATTCTGCGCCAACGTTACGGCCTTGATCCATCCAAGATGACGGTGCTGTTAATGGGCGGCGGTTGCGGATTGCTCGATCCAACGCTATTAACCGATCTGGAAGAAGCGGAATGGGCTGAGGACATGCAGTTTGTTGTCGTTTGCGGCAACAACGATAAGCTTCGCCAGCGCCTGAGCAAGTGGGCGACCACCTCTGCGCTGCACGTGCACGTGGAAGGCTATATCGAACCTATCCATGAGTACATGGCCATGTCCGACTTGATGATAACGAAGTCTGGCGGCGTGACGACAACCGAAGCGCTAGCACAGCGGTTGCCGCTTATTGTTCATAAGCCGCTGCCCGGGCAGGAGCGCGACAACGTCCGCTACTTACTGCGCAACGGGTTGGCACGCAGCGCGGAGCATACCCAAGATCTGCTTGAGCAGCTTGCTGCTTTCGCGGCGCATCCGGAAATGCTTCAGCGCATGAGTGAGCGCGCACTCGTGGAGCGCCAGCAGAACGCGACAGGTGCTTTGTCCGCTATTTTACGGGTACAGCAGCAGCCACAGCAGGCGGTTGTCGTTAAGAAATGGTACCGCCGCTCGGTCGTATAATGGGGGAACAACCATGTGGGGATGTCTCGAAAGTCATTGAAAATGACAGCGAGGCGTCCCTTTTTATTTATATATCGACATAACATATTCCCTTTTTTTACGTTTTCGATCCATTTGAACAACATGTGATATAAATAATCTGCTTACACAGAAAGGCTATTCTGCGTTTCAACAAAGAGAGGAGAACAATCCATGAAAAAAATATTGCTTAGCGTTGCAATTAGTTTAACGCTGCTCGGCTCCGGAGGTAGCCTTGCGCTTGCGCAGTCTGCGACCACTGCTACTGTCCCTTACGAAATTCCGCTATATTGCAGCCAGTATATTAGTCCTGACTATGATTTTAGCAAAGTTGCACTCATGTACAGCAAAGAAAAGCGCTCTGAATTATTCCGCAACATGAATACGACCTCACCGCATGAGCTCGTTGACGTTGGCCCGAAGAAAGTCCCCTTTTTAAAACAAGCACAAGATATTAGCCAGCTCACCTATACCTACAGAGGTAAAACCACTCCATTGTCAGATCTGCTGACACGAACGGAAACGAGTGGGTTTATAGTCATTAAAGACGGAAAAATCGTCAATGAACAATATTTTAACGGTAGCTTCGATTGTTCGCGTCATCTGTCGATGTCGGTATCTAAGTCCGTTACTTCCGCTTTAATCGGCATCGCCATTGATGAAGGCAAAATTAAAAGCGTCGATGATCTCGTCACTGATTATTTGCCACAGCTCAAGCAGACTGGCTATGACGGCGTTACGATTAAGCAAGTGCTGCAAATGTCCACCGGCATTAAGTTTAATGAGCGATACACCGATCCCAACTCAGACATTAACAAATTAAACACGCACTTAATGACCGAGAAAAAATCGTATGAGGACTATATCCTCACCCTACAACGTGAATCTACCCCAGGCATATTCAACTACAAGAGCATTAACACCCAAGTGCTCGGTATGCTTATTCAAAAAGTTACAGGTCAAACCCCAGCTAAATACTTGGAAGATAAGATTTGGAAACCAGCTGGTATGGAAGCAAGTGCTTACTTTATGACCGACTTGCACAATACGAGCATGGTAATGGGCGGATTTAATGCCACACTGCGCGACTATGCAAAGTTCGGCTTAATTTATATGAACAACGGTCAATGGAACGGCAAGCAATTGATTTCTGAAAAATGGATTAAAGAATCGGTAACGCCACCCGTCGACCGTCCTGATATGCAACCTGGAGTTCAAGGCAAGCCATTTGGCTACCAGTATCAATGGTGGATTCCGAAGGACAATAACGGAAGTGAGTTTTTTGCATTAGGCATATGGGGGCAATACATTTACATTAATCAGCAGGAAAAAGTCGTTATCGTGAAGGCGAGCACCGACCCGAATTTTTCGAGAAACGCTTATGAAATCATAACGGCATTCCGCGCTGTTACAGAGACATTGAAACAATAGTACCTAAGCATGCCCTATCTGCGTCGTATCCGTGTCGTGTCGGTGTTGTATCCGAGTTGTATTCGTCTCGTGTCTTCCAGCTGCACATGAATCGGAATTTGGATGGGGATAGTAAGGATGGACGCAGTCGAATAGACAATTGTACAAAAAGACAAAATAAGCGAATGAAGCGCACCAAGAAGCACCGTACACAAGGAGGATGCACCGATGTCAGACACCCATGAGTTTGTGGAAAAAGTACACGACACGCAGCAAAAAGCGCAGAAGAATAAACAGCACTACGGCAAGGGTAGCCCCGGCAATAATTTGCCTGGCAAGCAGCATAGCACGAATAAGTAACCCGCCGCTGCCATGCTCTTGGCCTTGATCTTGACCTTCACCTTTACCGAATAAGAAACGACCTGTCCCAACTACAGGCTAAGCTAGGGAAGTACCCTAGACATCCTTAGTAATCGAGGACAGGTCGTTTTATTTAGTGGCACTCTCAAGCCACCTATTTAAATGCTTATTTTACAACTGAAGCAATTTGTTTCACCATTTCCTGTACGGAAATAAATCCGCCGCCAGACAAGTACCAGTAGTTCGTATCCAAGTACTTAATGTTGCCTTCTTTAAATGCTTTCGTGCCTTTAACCAAGTCGTTCTCAATGAATTGTGTCATTTTTGTGACAAAAATCAACTATGAGGAGTTTTATCTTATAATGCTCTGCCGACTGCCCCGAATTCTAGCGGCGAAATTCATTTAAAATATTCCTTTACAGGAATATTCCCTTTATGGTATATTTAATTCAACAAGAAAATACAAACATTAAATGAAGTACGAGTACCATTACAGCAAGTGAACGGAAGATGACTATGAATGCTAGCGTTATGAGTGCCTTGGCAGAGCCTAATCGTATGCAGATTGTTGAACTGTTGCGCGAGCGTCCGCTCACCGTAGGGGAAATCGCCGAACGGCTGCAACTGCGCCAGCCTCAAGCATCCAAGCATTTGCGTGTTCTAAGTGAAGCTGGCATCGTTGAAGCCCAAGCGGACGCGAATCGCCGAATCTACAGGCTGCGACCGGAACCTTTTCGGGAGCTGGACGATTGGCTGGAGAACTACCGCGTAATCTGGGAGGAACGGTTCGACCGTCTTGAGGACTATTTGGAGAAGCTGCAAGGCAAGGAAACTCGGAAAGAGCAGCAAGACTAAGCGCATAATGATGGATGAGATTATGAACGTTGTGGCAGAATGATTTGAACAAACCAATAATAATGAGGAGGAAGTTAAAATGACAAATCAAATCGTTTCTAAGGTAGAGGGTAATGTGCTTTTTCTGGAGCGTGAATTCAACGCTCCGCGCGAGTTAGTGTTCCAGGCGTTCACGCAGGCGGAGCATCTCCAACATTGGTGGGGACCTAGAGGCTGGACGATCCCGGTATGCCATGTTGATTTCCGCGTAGGCGGGGTTTGGCATTATTGCATGAAGTGCGAAGATAAGAACCAGGGTGATTTCTACGGCATGGAATCATGGGGCAAGGCTGTATATCAAGAAATCGTCGCTCCAGAGAAGATTGTGTATAGGGATTATTTCTCCGATGCGGAGGGTAACGTAGCGGACACTATGCCTTCAACGCTCGTAACACTGACTTTCGTCGAAACAGAGAACGGGACAAAGCTGATTAACCGCGGGGAATATGCAAATCCGGAAGGATTGCAGCAAGTGCTGGATATGGGCATGATGCAAGGCATCACAGAGACGTGGGACAAACTCGGTGAGCATCTGGAGTCGATTCAGAAGAGCAGTTAAGCAGGGAACTGTCTAGCTGAGACGCGAGGCTACAGGCATGAACGAAGCTTTTGCTTCTCCAACATGAAAAGAGGGATGTCCCGCCGTCATTTTGAATGACTGTTAAGACACCCTCTTTTTCTGATGTCTACTAGTAGCAACCAACCTTTTCTACATCATCCCGCTTTGAGGAAATGGACTGCACGCATCAATAGTTCGAATCGGGTGTATTATTCTCCTTGAACCGCAAACGTAATGTCATGAATGAGGCCACTCTCCACAAAACCAACTTTCTTATAGACGTTATTCGAGTCGGGATTGCTCATATCTGCATACAGCATTGGGGTAAGATTTTGCTGCAAAATGAGCGTACATAATGAAGCAATCAGTCCACTCGCGTAGCCTTTCTTACGCTGTGCAACAGGCGTGGAGACTGCGTTAATACGCGCATGTCGCGGTGAGCGGTGCGAAATATTAGCCATCGATACGGGTTGTCCGTCAACCACCCATACGTATAGATCATCCTGACGGATCATTTGCTCCGCAGAGCCGAGCAATGCTTCTTTTTGTTCCGAAATGCCAAAGGCTGATTCGTAAAAATCAACTAAACATGTCGCCACCATATCGATATGCGCTGGCGTCGCTTTTTCCATTACGCCGGTTATATTGCTAGGATAGGTGACTTGAGGGCAATAATAAGCCTGCATCACCATATTTGTCTCCGCCTTCAAATGATGAGCAGCCGCATATTGTTCGGCAAACAGGTTAACAGTGTCAGGATCACCACACAAGGCTGGCAATATCGGTGTGCGGCTCTCTGTTAAATACGTGCATAATTGCGTTACAATATTCTGCTTGTCCCTAATGGAAATTCCGCTTGTTACCCATAGCCATGCCTTTCTTCCAGTCGCTTGTGCTATAAATACTTGTTCATCTACTGACTTGATGAATAAAGACGGTTGCGACTCACAAATGATATGTAGCAAATTAAATTGCACTTCATTTTCCATAAAAGTCTGACTATTTAACAGTTGATCATGAACTGAACATGGTACAAACATGCTAACCCTCCTCACGAGTGTTTGATGGACTGCGATTGACTCCTGCGTAGAGATATTGTATATTTTCATCACAATTTATTTGTGAACAATTTATTTGCTGTACCATGTAAAGGAGGGCTGTCTACGGTGAATGAACATGATTATTTAAAGCTTGATAATCAGCTTTGCTTTACGCTGTATGCCTGTTCAAGAGCGATATCGAGAATGTACAGGCCTTTTTTAGATGAATTGGGCCTTACATATCCGCAATATTTGGTGCTATTAGCGTTGTGGGAACAACAAGAAAGCTCTGTAAAACAACTTAGCGAAATTCTTGATCTGGATTCGGGTACGTTAACACCGATGTTGAAGCGAATGGAAGCTGCGGGATTGTTACAAAGGCAGCGCTCAAGTAAAGATGAGCGTGTTGTTATGGTACGTATTGCACAGAAGGGGCTTGATCTGCGAGAACAAGCGTTATGTATTCCAAAGACGCTGTTTCAGTCTAGCGGAATGACCGTAGAGCAATTAGAAGCTTTACAGGCTCAAGTGAAGCAAATGATGGGCAGTATTAATGACGGATATATAAAAAACAACCCCTAACCTAAGTTAGGGGTTGTTTAAGGATACTACAATTTTGTAACGTTCTCAGCTTGTGGACCACGGTTGCCTTGAACAACGTTGAACTCAACGCGTTGGCCTTCGTCCAAAGTTTTGAAACCGTCGCCTTGGATTGCGGAGAAGTGAACGAATACATCGTTGCCGCCTTCAACTTCGATGAAGCCGAAACCTTTCTCTGCGTTAAACCATTTAACTGTACCTGTTTGCATGGGTAATACCTCCAAATAAATAAAATAATATGTTTCTTTTTATTCTCCGAGAAAAATAAAAAATTCACACATTGAAAAAGATTCATCTCACACTATGATACCTTTTTCGATATGTGAATTAGGTTATCAATGTAGGGACTAAACTTAAGTTCATCTTAGCACACCTGAAGACAGAATGCAATTTTTTTACTATGCCCTTTTACAACCTTTAAATGATCATATTACCTATGAGCAAGATGCATGATGTTTTTCCTATACTTGACAAATCAATTACTACGCTTTAATATTACACTAATCCGATGAAATTAGTACAATTAAATTGGTTTTACGCGCTGACCAGACAACTGGAGGCCGGGATGCAACGCTATATCTTTAGCGATTGCCCCGGCCTTTATTGTTCTCTCACACCATATTGCACCCTTAAATACGAGTGAGGAGGGCCTGAATATGACGGTCGAAAAAGTAAAAGACACGGTGGATACTGCATTCGAAGTGCATCCCGTCACAGCTCGTATCGGAGCCGAGGTAAAAGGGATTCATTTATCCCCTAACTTAGATGCAGCAACGGTTCATTTCATTCGGCAAGCGCTGCTCACGCACAAAGTATTATTTTTTCGCGGGCAGCAGCAGTTCGATGATGCCGCTCAGGAAGCTTTTGCTCAATTGCTAGGACAGCCATTTGCGCATCCTACAGTACCGACCAAGCAAGGCACGAATTACGTGCTCGAGCTGGACTCCCACCATGGTGGACGGGCAGACGTATGGCATACGGATGTCACCTTTATTGATGCTTACCCTCAAGCCTCCATACTGCGAGGCGTTGTCATCCCCGACGCAGGTGGCGATACCGTATGGGCTAACACAGCTACCGCTTACGAGTATTTGCCGCAAGAGTTACGCGAGCTTGCCGATCAGTTATGGGCATTGCATTCAAATGCTTACGACTACGCTGCCAGAAGACAGAACGTGTCTGCTGATGAAGAACAGCGCTATCGCAAGGTGTTTACGTCAACTGTCTATGAAACCGAACATCCTGTTGTACGCGTTCACCCGGAAACGGGAGAGCGGACCTTGGTACTCGGTGGTTTTGTCAAACGAATTCTAGGCTACTCGCAGCCCGATTCTGCACATTTATTAGCCATTTTTCAAGATCATATTACTCGGTTAGAAAATACAGTGCGCTGGCGCTGGGCTGTGGGCGATGTGGTCATTTGGGATAATCGTGCTACCCAACACGTTGCTGTGAACGACTACGGCGATAAGCACCGGGTCGTGCGCCGCGTTACGCTTGCTGGCGATGTGCCTGTTAGTGTTGATGGACGCAACAGCATTACCCGTCACACTCTCCCTCTTAACTAAGCGACTAGCTCAGAATCGAATTCACCCTGCACGTACACCGCAGCAAAAATCCTCAGACAATGATTCTCTCCGAATATGCGAGCTGCCGTGTTCACATCAGAGCACGGTATTTTTTTGCCCAACCGTACAGTTGAGCAGGTCCATATTATTGCCCGTTTCGAAAATTTTAAACGATTTACGGCCTCCACTGTGCAACTGGCGCCTTGTTAGCCCCTAGCCAGCCAGATCCGCCATCAGACAAAATCACTTTCGTAAGTGGTTCACGTCCTACATTCCAATAGTTTACGGTCATCGTTACGGACTTGCCATGACCGGGTACCATAATCCAGCCGTCGTTAGCGTACTTATTGTTGTTGCCGAAAGCATACCACTGGCCCTTGTACACCTTATTGGTATAGTTCGTTACGGTGAAGAACGATTTTGTGCCCACTCGCTTCTCAAATGTAATGATGATGCCTTCCTCACGCTCGCATTGTGTTGTCACGTATTGCAAGGACTTGTAGTCTCGATTGGCGATGTCCATGCGAGTGGGCACATTTTTGCCTGAATATGTCCCCCATTTCGTGATATCGAACTCGACCGTCGTTTCACTGCCCGCAGGAATAGAAGGAATAACACTATCTTTTACAACTCGCGCTTGGCTGGCGTCTACGTGGTTACGTGCAACCCAGTAAGCGCCATTGCGCACATAATTTTTAGCTGTTGGATTTTTAATTGTCCACATTTGTTTCGTCGCCGTCGATGAGCAATCGTAGCGAAGTTCTAAATCCGCCTCTGTGGCTGCTGAAGACGCTGTTGCGTACACGCTGCTTTGTACACTTACTGAGGTAACGATAACAGTGAGAAGTGCGAGCAACCATTTTGCTGCTGATGACCTATTTTTCATGTGAATTCCCCCTATTTTTTACATGGTTATATTTAGCTTTCTGACTATACCGTGCATCTTGTACGCAGTCAATATAACGACATTGTCCTCCAACGGCGGAATTGTGATTTGTCAAAAATTCGTGCTAACATAAAGGTGTTTCAGACATTTTCACACGTATTCAACAGGGTATTCAGGAAAGGGAAGGGGAATTTCTGCGTGACGAACGGGCGAGTACATGTGGACCAGAACATTCGAGACAGCCAAACTAGTAATGAAAATAACGATATTCAGGGACTCGATCAAGACTTCGAACAGGGGCTCGAAAATATGCTTATCCTTGATCGAACAAATGATTTTACGGAACAGGATGTATTGTATTCGTTCGCCCTAGATGAACTGCTGTGCAAGCAGACGGGCAAAGGGGGCCCGCCGATCTGTCATTTATGGCGGCATCCGCGCGCGTTCTCGATGGGGCTACGAGATAGCCGATTGCCGCTGGCTGCACAGGCTCAGCAATGGTTGGAGGCGCAAGGCTATTCTACAGCGATCCGCAATTCCGGCGGAGCTGCTGTGCCGCTTGACCTTGGCGTGGTCAATGTCTCACTCATCTTGCCTAAGACGGGGCAGGAGGATGTCCATTTTCATAGCGACTTTGAGCGTATGTATCGCTTGATCCAGTTGGCTTTGCATGCAAGTGGAGGCAAGGTGGATAAAGGAGAAATCGAAGGGGCGTATTGCCCTGGGGATTACGATCTGAGCGTTGGCGGACGCAAGTTCTGCGGAATTGCGCAGCGGCGGCAGGCCCATGCTTACATTGTGCAAGGATTTATCGTGGCCGCCGGTTCTGGCCGAGAACGTGCGCAGCTTGTGCGCGAGTTCTATGAGCGGGCTGCTAAGGGGGCAGAGAATGCTAAGTACCCCGTGGTCGTTGAAAATAGTACAGCTAGCTTAGAAGAGCTGATTGAGCTTGGCCCCGATGCCGCGCATGTATTTGCTGAGGGTATTAAGCGGGTTGTTCGGGAGCGCCAGAATCCAGCTGTATTGGAGCAAGCTGCGGAACGATTCCACCTGCCTGAAGCGGGGCAAGTTCGCGAAATGGCCGAAGTGCTGCGACGACGTTACGCCATTTAGCCATTTAGGCGTTTAGCCGTTTAAGTGAACCGCACAGCTATTTATTTACACCGTATGGAATGGATTGTATGATAAACTCAGCAAAACTCATCATACTTTCCTCTTCTTTTTTTCTTACACTTACATTTAAACTCACATCATGAACAACACATCACTCATTCTATGAAATTCAAATTGTACTTCTCATTTAATAGGAGAGATTTTTAAATTTTGCTTCGAAAGGGGGTGGCTTTCTCTACAGTCTATAGAAGTTATTCATATGGATACATAAATAGGGAGGCGACAATGACGTTGAACAAAACCGCGAGAAAACGCTTTATATTTGCTTTGATGGCAGTAATGACCTTTAGCTCTCTGCCCACTGCATATGCTTCGATTGCGGATTGTGGGCATGGCTTTGCGGTCACAGCAGAGTATGAATGGAAAAAGGCAGCCACCCTTGGCAAAGGCATTCGTGAAGGGGGCTTGTCTGGACTTGTGCGTATACCGTCCGATCCGGCAAACGTGTTTTACACGGTTGCGGACCGCGGGCCGCATGGCGAAGTGGGGGCACATAAGCGCGGCACGACTACAAGTTCAAGTGATGCGACTTCATCGCGGCTGTACAAAATTCGTGTCAGCCATGGGGAAATCGAAGTGCTGGAGACAATTAAGATTCGTCAGCCTGGAGTTCGTACTGAGGGACTTCATTTGGAGGGGATTGCTTACAATCCGAATGATGATACGTTCTGGCTTGGCGAGCATTACCGCCCTTCTTTAGTGCAAATAAAGCGCAACGGAACGATTGTAGGGCGCTATGTACCAGAAGGTACGAAGGAGCAGCTGCGGCAAGCGGGGGTAAGAGAGCAAGGGAATACGGTTGAAATGATCCCCGCTTCTTATCGCAACCTTGCTCAACAGCGCGGCTTTGAAAATGTGACGATTTCTCCTGACGGCAAATATTTGTTCGCGACAACGCAAAGTTCGCTGGCAGCTGGACAAGCGTCACGGCATTTTCGTGTCTTGAAATTGGACTTAAAGAAAAAGAAGGCCGTTGCTGAATATGTCTATCAAACGGATCGTGCAGCTGACTATAAACATGTACAACAGCAAGATATTGTGCTGAGCGAGTTATCTGCGCTGTCGACTAGTAAGCTGCTCGTCAATGAGAATGATACTTATGAAGGTACTAAGTCGAAATTGAAGCGCATTTATAGAGCTGATTTTGAACATGCGACGAATATTCTTGGGAGCAAGGTGAGCGACAATTTGGAGAAGCTGTCACCTGCTGATTTGAAAGCAAAAGGGATTGTCGTTGCCTCGAAAAAGGGTGTCGTTGATCTCGTTACCCTCGGGTATGCCAACATTAAGCCCGAGGGCTTAACGGTTATCGATGAGTTTACGCTGGCACTCGTAAATGATAACGACTATGGCGTAAATTATGATCGGTCGAGCAACTTGGTTCAAACGGGCGTGCCTACCAAGCTGCAAATTATTAGTTTGCTGGAAGGGATGAAGTAGCTTCAGCCGCGTTACACGTATAAGGGATTGTTAGGCGGCACCCGCGGAAGCAGGTGCCGCCTTTGACATGCTGCGATCATGTTGGTGGCTTAGCAAATGCCATCTCAAGCTATAATGCTTATTGTGCTTGGGAGCTGATTTCCATCCTGTTCGTCAAAGGAATGCCTGCGCTACGAAGCCAAGCTTCCAACTTCCGAATTTTTGTGGTCACATTGGGATTGCACATAATCCAACCGCTCTGCGGCGCGAGATATGTTGCCCTCAAACACGTTACGGAACATCCCCATTGGAGCTCCTATTTGTTTCTTATCGTGACACTCGGTACGAGTTTTTCATTATTGTCGTTTGCAATGAATAACATTTCAATGGGAACCGCCTACGGGGTTCAAGTATCCAAGCCATAGTAGTGCATCCAACACAAGCAAGTGGATAGATTCCTAATACGATATTAAAGAGTGAATGCCATAAATCCGGTCTGTTGTGGAAGGCATAAGATATTGTAAGTACCGAGGAACTTTTTCATATGTCCCCTGAATGCGATATAGAAATGTTGCCACAACAACGAAATAACACTCTTTTTAAAAATTGACTAGTATACCAGATAACAATTTACTTGTAAGTATGTTCAATATCTAATCAACATATGTATAAGTATGTATACCCCCAGTAGATTAACGTACTTTTGTAGTGGACAAAAAAACCCTTTTGCTGATATATTGTTAAAAAATATAATCGACTTATGAAAAAGGTGGGTAAACAATATGCAGCAATCCAATGTTGAACGCTTTACCTCAACAGGCTTTATCTTAACCGCAATTGGTAGCTCAATCGGCCTCGGGAACATGTGGAAGTTCCCCTATATTACGGGTCAGTACGGTGGCGCAGCCTTCTTCTTGTTGTTTATCGTTTGCCTACTCATTGTTGGACTACCTGTGCTATTGGCTGAAATGGCGATAGGCCGCAGCGGTCGTGGGAATGGGGTTACTTCTTTTCTAGCGTTATCTTCTAATAATAAAAAGTGGGGCTCCCTTGGTTTCATTTCTGTTCTTGCGGCGTTTCTAGTCTTGTCCTTCTACTCCGTTGTAGCAGGCTGGACAATGCATTACGCGGTTCTATCCTTCTCTGATTTATTGTACACCGATCATTTATTTACAGAACGTTTTACTAACTTTACCGCGGGATATATGCCGCTAATGTGGCAGACCGTTGCCATGGTGGGTACGGGTATCGTAGTTGGTAGAGGCATTTCAGGCGGTATTGAGAAATTTAATAAAATATTAGTGCCAGGGCTCGTTATTATTTTGATTATCTTAATGGGTAGAGCTCTTACGCTTCCTAACGCGATGGCAGGGGTTGAGTTTTTCCTGAAGCCTGACTTCTCCAAGCTTACTGCTGAATCCGCGCTCGTCGCACTCGGCCACGCCTTCTTCTCCCTCTCTCTCGGGATGGGAATTATGATTACATACGGTAGCTATATGAAAAAGCAGCAATCGCTTAAATCCGCGGTATTCGCAGTAGGTGTAGGTGATTTGCTGTATGCTCTCATTGCGGGGTTAATTATTTTCCCGACTTCATTTGCTTATAATATTGAACCTACACAAGGCGCAGGACTTGCCTTTATGGCTCTGCCAGCCGCGTTCGCTGCAATGCCGTTCGGCCATTTGTTCGGCGGCCTGTTCTTCCTTCTCTTAGCCATTGCCGCTCTGACATCAGCGGTATCTATTCTAGAGGTTCCTGTTGCTTACGCGATGGGCAAATGGAAATGGACTCGTGTCAAAGCAACGGTCATTACCACGTTCGCTTGTTTCTTAGTCGGTGCCTTGTCCGCTCTATCAGGAACGAGCTTGCTTGCAGACTTTACGTTGTTCGGCAAATCATTTATGGATCTAGTAGACTTCCTGACATCGAACATCTTGCTTCCGTTTGGTGGACTCATCGTGACTATCTTTGCGGGCTATGCTTGGAAACAAGTGCGTCAAGATACAGGAATTGATGGCGCTTGGTTTAAATGGTGGATGTTCTTGCTGCGCTACATCGCGCCCGTGCTCATTTTGGCTATTTTGCTCTATTCAGCAGGCATTTTGAACTTTTTTAATTGAAAATAAGACATGAAAAAGCGGATGCGGCTCCCTCTTTATAGTGGGCAGCATCCGCTCTTTCTATCATCTAAACGTCGTATATTTAATCCTCTGCGAAGTGGCAGTGGTTTCACAAGTGCGGGATTATCATGTGCGGGTTAGTCCTATGCCGGATTATCATGTGCAGGTAGCACACGCCCCGTCACTTCACCGAAACCAACGCGATACCCTTCACCCTGACACCAGCCAGTAATGGAAACCTCGTCGCCATCCTCTAACCAGATACGCTGCTCACCGTTATGCAGCTGAAGCGGCTCCGTTCCACGCCATGTAAGCTCCAACATACACCCGAGCGAGTCCTTTGTTGGACCGCTAATCGTTCCCGAAGCTAATAAGTCCCCCGGGCGTAAATTACAACCACCCACGGTATGATGAGCAATTTGTTGAGCCATGCTCCAATACAAATATTTAAAATTGCTAGCTGAAATCGTTTGCGATGTTTCGATCCCCTCGCCTGTCAGCCCAACCTGCAATTGAATATCAAAAGCTCCGGCGCCAGCCTGTTGCAAATAAGGAAGCGGCGCTGGTTCCTGCTCTGGTCCCGCTACACGAAAAGGTTCCAGCGCTTCAAGCGGAACGACCCATGGCGAGATAGATGTAGCGAAATTTTTCGCCAAGAACGGGCCTAATGGCTGGTACTCCCAAGCCTGAATATCCCTTGCGCTCCAATCGTTGACGAGCACAAGTCCAAAGATCTGCTCTTCGGCCTGCTCGATCGGAACCGATTGTCCGAGCTCATTACCAGGCCCAATGAGCCAGCCTAGTTCCAGCTCAAAGTCCAGTTGCCGTGAGGGACCAAAAAGCGGAGCCTGTGCATCGGCCGGCTTCATCTGGCCAAGCGGGCGGCGCACATCCGTACCGCTCACGACTACAGAGCTAGCTCGCCCGTGATAACCGACGGGCAGATGAGTCCAGTTCGGCATAAGGGCATTCTCTTTGCCGCGAAACATCGTTCCGACATTGGACGCGTGATACTTGGAAGCGTAGAAGTCGGTGTAATCGCCAATTTGAGCGGGCAACAGCAGCTCTACATCGTGAATAGGATGCAGTGCAGCAGCTCGCAGCACAGCATCATCACGTAAAGCCGGCTCATCTGCGCGCAGCAGCTGCTGCACTTGCGCTCGAACTTTGCGCCACGCCGTGCGTCCGAGCGCCATAAAGGCATTCAGCGAAGGCTGGCTGAATATATCCTTTCCCGCCACCGCCGTGGCATGAAAGTGCCCCGCCTTATCCAAGGCAGCTAAGTCCAACACATAGCTGCCGATGGCTACGCCAATTCGCGGATCCCCTCCGCTAAGCGGGCGGAATACGCCGTAAGGCAAATTGTGAATCGGAAAGTGGGATTGCGGATCCACTTCTATAAATGACCGTTCCGTCGATACCATATGTAATCCTCCTCAGTCCTATACTGTCCACGCTTAACCAGTAGTTCAACGTTCTGCATCAAGGTCCTGACTTAAGGCTCTCATTCAAGACTCTCATTTAAGATAAAATGTGCACTCTTCTCAAATCCTCTCGCGGCTCATCAAAGCTGCAACTGCCGAAAGAGCATACTAACTTGCGCAAATGCACGATTGCACGGCTAGTTACTACATGCTCACGCCAAGTAAGCCCCTTGTCTGTAAAACAAAAGTGATCTGGGTTCTCGTCAGTTAAAATGTCTTTTATTTCTTCGCTGCACAAAAGGTTGTATTTAGCGAGCATTCCCGCAGCAAATACATTCACAAAGCCGTGCATCTTCGTCCCCACTTCATCTCGGTGCATACGAAACGGATGATGAAGACCTGCGGTAAACTTCAATGGAATACCTCGGTTACGGCATCCTAAAATGACGGACGCTACCTGCGAAGGCTTCGGAAATGCATCTGCGGTAACGCCTCCCGTACGCAATTTCGCTCCGAGCCAAGGCTCCGTGCTGGCCTTATTTGCATTTTGAATACCGATCGCGTCAATTGTCTTATACAGTTGACTTTCCCAGCACCTTTCGTCCCAACCTTTGCGCGGAATAAGCTCACAAAATGGGTACACGCCTTGCTCTGACGTCTTGGCTGCAATGTACTTCAGCAGTTCCGCGTCTTCTGTGCTCGGCGGGAGAGGAAGCTCTAGTACTTCTACAGTTGCAGCATGACCATGCATACTCGTAAATTCGGCAATGAGCTGAAGATCTGCGTTGAGCCCTGTACGACAAGCTTCTGAATCTTCGCTCTTGCGTCCAAGAGCAGAAATACGTAATGGAGCATTACGGGAAAATAGCGATACATAGGAATGAAGCTCCGCAAGCCGCGACGCTGGAATAATAAAGCGTCCCAACATCCACTTATCTTCGCTTTTTAAATAAGCAGCATAATTGCGAATCGCTTCATCAAGTGACAGGCTTGCAGGTGGAAACAGACCTGCATAATCAATCAATTGCGCCATAAGGGCACGCAAGCTTTTATGTTGCGTCATGTTATCCGTGTTGCTCATCACCCATCATCCTCCTTTTACAGATCGCTTGTTCACTCCTTATCGTGCATTCCTCTCCTACCACTGGTTTATTCTTTTACTTATTCCAACTAGACCTTATTCCTTCATTTAGTGTATCGCACGTTGCGTACATTCAATTTAATATTCCAATAAGTGCCACGGATCATCTGGGCCTACTTGGACATCCCTTACATATGCTTGTTTCTATCTCTATAACTTAACAAGAGGCGTCCTCAAAAAAGGCGCCTCTTGTTGTACACTTTCGATTCTGTTTACTTACAACTTAGTTATCTTCCGTCCCATTACGCCCACGATTACTCATGACACTCATGTCATCTACGTCACCCGTGTCTCTCGCGTCACTCATGTCACTCATGCCACTCGTATCATTCACTTGTGCGCCAACTCGCTCAACCACCTCAAGCGGAGCAAAAAAATCTCTACCATCCGACTCATCGGACTCCACGAAGCGCTTGAGGATAGACAGCTTATTTTCCCAGTATCGCTCATAATAAGCGAGCCAACGTTTCAGCTCCAGCAGCGGCTCCGGCTCCAGCCGATAGCGAGTTTCACGACCGACCTTACGGTCTTTGACGAGTCCCGCATCCGCTAAGATGCGCAAATGCTTGGAAACAGCCGTCCGACTTATCGGAAAATGGCCGCTTATAACGGTAACCGACATCTCCTCGTCCGCCAGCAGCTGTAACAGCTTGCGGCGGGTCGGGTCTGCTACTGCCTGAAATACGTCATGTTTAGGTGCAGCCGAAGACGCGGCCATCTTAGGCCTCAACGTAAGCGCTCAGCGCCTTTACGATGCCAACCCAGCCTTGGCCCATACGCTCACGAACGACCGTATGCGGCTGACCGAACTCTGTCACTTTATTCGCATCCCAGCCTGCATGGATGAGAGTGAACTCGGTTTGTCCTTCACCGAGATCAACGAGTTGAAACGTAATCTTCCAATCTTGTGCCCAATCAAAAGAAAGTCGATTAGGCGGTTCAATTTCGGTTACTTTGCAAGGTGACATTCCAAACTGACCTGCATTCAAATGAAATTCATAGCCTTCTATAGGTTTAAAATCGTTCGGCATAAACCACACCGCGATTCCTTCTGATGTCGCAACCGCATCCCATACCTTTTGTATAGATGCGTTCAGTACGATCGTTTGGCGAATCTCCTGCAATGTTTCTGGGGTGTTCTGTTCCATCAAGTGCCTCCTACTAAGTTGCGATGTTTTAGGTTGTGCTGTCGTCGCTAAAATATCCCGCGTAACGAGTAGTGCATAACAAGAAGCGCGTTGCGAGTATTTCGTAGCGGTCAACTGCACATCAGATATGAAACGATTAGGTTTCACATCCCTCCCCTTCATTATATGAAACCTTTTGGTTTCACGTCAAACTCTCCCCTACATTTACCTACCGTGTAACAGGGGTCAGAGTAGCGTTCAGCCGTCTAAACACGTAGCCTTTATGCCGCAGAAAGCGAATAATTCGGGGGAGATAGCGGGCGGTTGCCGGTTTATCGTGCAGAAGAATAATTAATTTGGAGTCCGATTTACTTTGTTTAATAATCCGCTTTTTTAACAAGCTGACAAATTGTGCACTTGGATACCTCCAATCATCGCTATCCACATTCCAATCCCACAGACGGTACCCCGCCTGCTCTACAGCTTTCAGATAAGCAGGCTTCATATACGGAACACTTCCGTACGGCGCTCGAACAAGCACCGTATCCTTGCCTGTTACCTCCCGCAAAGTTCTGCGGGTCTGGTTGAACTCGCTCAGCACGGAGTCGCTGGATGCGTAAAACACGCTCACTTGGTGTGTAACGCCGTGCAGCCCAACGGCATGTCCATTGCGGACAATACGCTGCGCAACTCCCGGCCATTGACGGATTTGCGGCTCCAGCATAAAGAACGTCGCTTTTACTTTATGACGCTGCAAAGTGCGTAAGATGCGTTTCGTTACGAGCTTCGGTCCATCATCGAACGTAAGATAAGCCACTTTTTTTTGCGCTTGGTCACCCTTTGTTTTAGCGTGCTTGTTCATACGCTTCCCTCCAAGTTCTCATTTTCCACGTTGTACCCTATCCATAAGCCGTTTTTATTTTATATACAATTCATACATATATAGTGATTCCATTTTGCAAAAAATTGAGAAAAGGCCTAAGGCGATGAAATTCATTACGAGGGAGGGATACAACATATGACTACCAGCTCACATTGGAGTCCAAGTGGGGTTTCCATTATTACGTGCACCAATCGTGCCCGCTACATGAAAAATGTGTTTCACAACTACGACAAACAAACATGGAAGCATAAAGAGCTCATTATCATTTTGAACAATGATGATATGAATGTTCATACGTATAAACAAATGGCCAAAAGATATGCACATGTATCCGTCTATCAACTGCCTGAAAAAACTTCGTTAGGCTCCTGCCTCAATTTCGGTGTGTTCAAAACCAAATATAACTACATTGCCAAGTTTGATGACGACGATTTTTATTCTACCTCCTATTTGGCTGATTCCATGGACGCATTATGGCGGTCGAAAGCAGATGTAGTTGGCAAGAAATCTTTCTACTGTTGGCTTGGCGGCAGGAAATTGCTCATCCTGCGCTCTCCAGGGGCCGATCATAAGTATGTGAGTATTCTCCCTGGCGCCACCCTCGTGTTCCGTAAAAGAGTATTTGAACATGTTCGTTTCGCGAACATAAGTGTTGGCGAGGATGACCAGTTCTGTCGTGATAGTCGGGCCAAGGGCTATACCCTTTACTCAGGCGGGAAATATAATTTCACTGCGATTCGTCGAAAAAATGCAAGCGGCCACACATGGAAAATTACAGAACAAAGACTACTGCATAAAAATGTGAAAATCGTATACGGGGTGCGTCGATTTAAGAGATACGTAAGTAGATAGTTTTAATAGAAGGCGGTCTCATCGTCCTCATTTTTGGCATGCTAGGGGCCGCTAAACTCTTTTTTTTTGTAGATTACATACATATTGCTGGCTTGCGAAAGTTATATGATCCTCTTTTCCACGATGTATCCGGTTCGTGTGCCGTTTCGATTTTGCTAGAAATGTATAGCATATTAAATGATGATTCTATGAAAATAGAAAATATTCATAGTCGGACAAAGGGAGCACGAAGGAGGTATCATCCTGTATGGCTAAAAAGCAACAACCTCAACCGAAGGGCGTTTCGATTATTACGTGCACTAGACGAGCCCACTTTATTCACAATGTTTTTCGCAACTATAATCGACAAACGTGGGCTAAAAAAGAGCTGATTATCATTTTAAACAAAGATGATATGAAGATTGCCGTCTATAAACAGTTGGCTAAAAAATATAAAAATGTATCCATCTATCAACTACCTGAAAAAACTTCGTTAGGCCACTGCCTGAATCTGGGCGTCAGTAAGTCGAAGTATGACTACGTTGCCAAATTTGATGATGACGATTATTACGCCCCTAAATATGTTGCGGGCTCGGTGCGTGCGATTGAGAATTCTAAGGCTGATATTGTGGGAAAACGCGCTTATTATTGCTGGCTTGAGGGTAAGCGGACGCTTGTTCTTCGCTTTCCTAAAACAGAGAACAAATTTGTACGAGTTGTCGCAGGGGCCACCTTATTTATGAAAAGGGAAGTGCTGCGAAATGTCCCCTTCTCTAATGTTAGCCTCGGGGAAGATGTGCAGTTCTGTACGGATAGTCGGGCCAAGGGATATCGGCTTTACGCGGGTAGTAAGTACAATTTTGCTGCCATACGTCGTAAAAATCGGGCGGGTCATACGTGGAAAGCGAAGGATGATTATATTTTGAAAAGGAATGCTAAAATTGTTCCCGGTGTGCGCGACTTCAGAAAATACGTAACGAAATAACAGGGAGCTGCGCTTGATTGGACAAGGAGGGCACTTTAACTTCGGATTCATGTTTATGATTATGATTTCCGAGTTGAAGTGCTCTTCTTTTTGATGTGTCGTGGGTGCGTCTTTGGTGTGTCGTTGGTGTACCGTTAGTATATTCTGTGGGCACGCTCACTCGCTTACCGAGTAACTGAAACTGAGTTTGATGCAATTAAGTCGACATGTTACACTTTTTGATGAAGATGTTGTACACATGGTTTACATGAAATGAATGTCCATTTTCAAGAGAGGGTGACATGAATATGTTTGAAGACGGCACGACACATAGGCAACAGAAACAAGTTCATGATGTTCCTTTTTCCATATTAGATCTTGCCCCGATCGTTGCTGGCAGCACGGCGGCTCAATCGTTTAGCCATACGCTTGACCTTGCCCGTCATGCTGAACAGTGGGGCTACCACAGATATTGGCTCGCTGAGCATCATAATATGCCAGGTGTAGCTAGTTCAGCCACCTCTTTAATTATCGGCTATGTCGCCGCCGGAACGAATACGATTCGGGTAGGGTCTGGCGGCATTATGCTACCTAACCATGCGCCGTTAGTTATTGCGGAGCAGTTCGGCACACTGGAATCAATGTATCCAGGCCGGATTGATCTTGGTCTTGGACGGGCCCCTGGTTCTGACCAGCTTACCGCCCGTGCCCTGCGGCGAGGCCTGGACAGTACGGGGCAAGATTTCCCGCAGCTGTTAAGTGAGCTGCGTGCTTATTTGAACCCAGCAGCGTTCGGCACGACGGGCGTGCGCGCTATTCCAGGCGAAGGGCTGAACATCCCGCTTTGGCTGCTTGGGTCCAGCGGCTTTAGCGCTCAGCTTGCAGGCCAGCTTGGGCTACCTTTTGCCTTCGCGAGCCACTTTGCACCGGACTACTTGCTACCAGCTCTAGAGCTGTATCGCAATAGTTTCCGCCCTTCGGAAGCGCTGGACAAGCCTTACGTGATGGTCGGTGTAAACGCCATTGCGGCTGACACCGATGAGGAAGCTCGCTGGCTTGCTACTTCCCAAGAGCAGCAGTTCCTTAACTTGATCCGTGGAGTTCCCGGACAGTTGCAGGCTCCGGTTCCTGTGGACAGCATGGACAGCCTCTGGAACGAGCAGGAAAAAGCGATGGTTCGTAAAATGCTGCATTACTCCATCACAGGGGATAAGACGACTGTGCAGGACAAGCTTCAGTCGTTCCTGAACGAAACGCAGGCTGACGAATTGATGATTACGGCTCATGTTCATAATCATCAAGCCCGTTTGCATTCTTATGAGATCATGGCAGAGATGATGAAACAAAGCCTATAGCAATTTGATGCATGAGTCCTTGAACTGCTTATCATACAGTTCAAGGACTTTTTTGCCACAGCCGATAGTAAATCTCGCTGACGATGTCTTTAACATCCTCTTTATTCGTAAATTGAACATAAAAAAATAAGTAAGCAACAGCCTCTTCGATGTGCCATATACACATCTTGAGAATATCGCTTACTTACTTGTTAAGAGCTACAGGAAGGAGCCTTGTCCTTCTCACTACCTGCTTCCTGTGCCTTCTTCATTTGCTTGCTTCGCAGCTGACCGCACGCGGCATCAATGTCTGTGCCGTGTTCAAGACGAACGCTGCTATTGACGCCAGCTTTTTTCAGCACATCATAGAACTCTTTCACGGAATCACGTGAAGTTCTTTGATATTGGCTATGCTCATCTACCGGATTATACGGAATTAAGTTTACCTTTACCGTATTCAGCCTGTCCTTGATAAGCTCCGCCAATTGAGCCGCATGCTCCCGCTGATCGTTAACGTCCTTGAGCAAAATATACTCCAACGTCACTTTTTGATTCGTTGTCTTGAAATAGTAGTCCATCGCGTCCATTACTTTCTCAATCGGAATGGCGCGGTTAATTTTCATAATTTGCGTACGTAGCTCATTGTTAGGCGCATGTAACGAAATCGCAAGGTTTACCCGTAAGTTCAGATCCGCGAATTCCACAATCTTACCTGCAAGGCCACTCGTCGATACAGTAATTCGTCTCGCACCGATGGCGAGTCCTTTATGATCCGTAATGACACGTAAAAAGTCTACCATGTTGGTGAAGTTATCAAACGGCTCACCAATACCCATGACAACAAGGTTGCTTACCTTCTCCCCTTGTCCCACACGATCAAGGTGATGCTGTACCTTCATCACTTGCTCGACAATTTCGCCGCTCGATAAGTCGCGGCTCTTCGCAATTAATCCACTCGCACAGAAGCTGCACCCGATGTTGCAGCCGACTTGCGTCGTCACACAGACCGACAAACCGTATTTATGACGCATCAATACGGTTTCAATTAAGTTCCCATCCTGCAACCGGAACAGAAATTTAACCGTTCCATCTGCGGATTCTTGCTTCACGTGCTCACTTAAAGTTTGAATCGCGAAATGTTCTCCCAAAACGGCGAGACAGTCTTTATGAACATCGGTCATATCTGAGAATTCGGTTACCCGCTTGCGATAAAGCAAATCCCATACTTGTAAGGCCCGAAACTTCTTATGCCCATGTTCCGCTAGCCATGTCGTCAATTGCTCTAGTGTTAATCCATAAATGGATTGATTATTCATCGTTATCCTCTTTTCGAAACGTAAAATTCGTAATATATGTTCCTATTCTACTCAAACATCCGAGTCTAGGCAGTCTGTTTATTATTGTCCCAAAAATTTTTTATTAACACAAGGGCTCTAGACTGCCTCTTATCACATCGCGTTAAACAGTTCGCTTGGAGCGGTGCTTCTCCGCATGCCCCAACAAATACAGGAACGCAAACGCAGGTATTCTCATAATGGGTGCATGATCTAATAATCCATAATCGTCACCATTTTTAGTGATGAGCAACGATGCAGCTGTTCCTTCTCGCTTTGACCATTCAACTATGGCCTCATTTTCCTTGATTCGTGGATGTTCACGGTATTTAATTTCTATTAATATTTTTGCATTTGGCATCATTACCACGAAATCAATTTCTTTCTGTGAGCTAGAATCGCGGAAGTAACCTACTTTAGGATTATAATTGTAATAAAATGTATGAACATGTTTGTATACGGCTGACTCAACGATCATTCCCATTTGATCAGCATCTTGCAGAACTTCTTCCCCTTGAAGTAATACTGCATTTCGAATTGCTGCATCCGCCAAATATACTTTGGGCTTTGCTTTCAACACCTTTTTTCCAGACATATCGACAGGATAGCTCGTATATATCAAATTAGCTAACTCCAAAAACTCCAAATATTTCAATGCGGTGGGACGTGTAATATCCATGTGATTTGAAATCGTTGTAGCTTCTATGATGTTTCCTGTTGTCATACATAAATATAAAAATATCCTCTCTAGCTCATCAATATGCCTCACTTTAAAAAGGGAAACCATGTCTCTCTTTAGAACTTTATCCACTACATCTTCTCTAATAATTCTTTGTCCATATGACACATCATCTGACTGGGCTATTTCAGGGAATCCTCCAATTAACAAATAGCGATGGAAATGCTTCTCCAAGGGCTGGAGTTTCCCCATAAAATCATGCAGCTCCGGCACACTCATTGCACTAAGTGATGTTGGTTTAATATTTTCATTTAATACAGGTGTGTCAATGCGGCGGAGTTCTAAATACTCATAAAAAGACAGGGTCGGTATTTGAATTTGCACCCATCTACCCACTCCACTTTCAGGCATTTTATCATTCAATACAGGGCTAGCTGATCCCGTAGCCATCACTCGAAATGAGGGATTATTGTCATAAATGGTTTTAAGCCACCCGCTCCACTCATGAGCATATTGAATTTCATCTAAAAATAAATAAATGTTCTCGCCCAGTGCTACATTATGCGTATATACTTTAATGATCCTGTCTATTTCGGACATTTTTAATAAAGGATGGTCGAACGAAACGTACAATATGTTTTTGGAGGGAACATTTGAGGTTAGCAAATCGTTAATCGTTTGATACATAATGGTCGATTTACCAACACGACGTGGTCCCGTAAGAATGACATGACGACGTATGGTTTGATGTTCAAAGCTCTTCTTTGCATCGAAATATGCAAATCTCTTGATAGGTTTTGCAAAATCATCATTAATTTGTCCTGTATCCCACCATCTATTGTAGCCTCTTAAAACCTGTAGTACATTTTCATCGGTAATTAGATCTTTCATGGCCGGTATCCCCTTTTTAATTTCATAATTATATTATAAATTATATCTCTAATTATGATAAGTATACTTTACACTTTTCATTAAATTTTTATCTTTTATTATAAAATTAAAAATTGAATGAATACTGAATTACATTATTTACTTTTGCCCATGTGTTCAATAAACTTAGAGATAGAACGTTAATATGATGAAGAAGGAGTGTTCCGATTGACTAATAAGTATTGGATCCTTTCTTTAACTGCAGCTTACATCATCGCATCCACAGCAACGCTCGCCCCTGCAGCCCATGCTCATTCCGATGACACCAAGCTTCATCAGGAATCGTCAGCCCAAGTTGTCCCTCAGGTAGAGGAGGACGACATTCAGCTTGAAGTTCACCGCAAGAGTGGGTTTCAACTAGCAGCCACATTTGCTATGCCAAGCAAGACAGCAGAGATTATTTCCTCCACACCCGATGGCAATTTCCTTCTCGTTTCAGAAGCTAACCTAGGCACTGTCAGCATCGTATCCATTGAGAATTTAAAGAATATTCATGTTGTAAAACAAGTCAGTTTAAAATCCCTTTCAGACAAAGCGGAAGTGACAAGCGTTGCCGTGTTGCCAAACGGTAAGTATGCACTCGCTGCGGTTCGCAAAGGCGATGATCTTCTTAACCCTAACAAAGGTGCTGTCGCTGTAATCGATATCGCGGCTGGTACTGTAGTCAAAACATACGAAGTCGGCATCGGACCCGATGCTGTCGCTATATCCAAAGACGGCTTGACCGTCGTTGTAAGTATCGAGGATGAGGAAGCTGATCCGGTTACGAATGAGATTGATTTTAGCCGCGTAAAGCGCCCTGGCTCGGTAGCCATTTTGTCGTTCCCGAACGGCGATGCCCTTAACGGAACGGTAACGGACGTTGCGATTGACCTGACGAATGCAGGTCCAACGGTTACGTATCCGAAAGATCCGCAGCCAGAATACGCGGACATTAGCCCAGACGGCAAGCTTGCAGCCGTGACGCTGCAAGAGAACAATGCCATTGCGATCATTGACCTGCAAGCCAAGACCGTACAAAAAGTGTTCGGCCTCGGCACTACGAAGCATAAGGCCGACTTGAAAAATGATGGCGTCGTGTCATTTGTTGACGATTTGACGGCACGTCCGGAGCCAGACGGCATCGTGTTTAGCCCCGACGGCAAATATGTGTTTACGGCCAATGAAGGTGACCTTGGCAAGGATGAGTTTAAAGACGGCGTGAAATCAGGTGGCCGCAACGTTATGGCTTGGGACTTGAATGGCAACGTCGTATATGACAGTCTGGCGCTTGTTGACCGTGCGAACGCGAAGCTCGGTTTGTACCCTGACGACCGCAGCCCTAACCGCGGTAGCGAAGTGGAGAATTTAACGGTAGGCGAGTTCGGCGACAAGCAAATTCTAGCCGTAGCCTCGGAGCGCGGAAACACCGTGTTGTTCTTCGATATTACGCGACCAACGAAGCCGAAATTGTTAAGCGTTGTCCCTGCTGGTGGCAAAGCTCCTGAAGGCATTCACAAAGTGAACAAGCGCAGCTTGTTCGTAAGTGCGGATGAGAAGTCGGGAACGTTAAGCTTCTACTCGCTGAAAGATTAATAACTAGTTCACCCCCTTCCCATACTATAAAAGAGGCTGGACCAGAAATGGTCTACTCGCTTGAGGCATACCTCTCATCGAGCTAAGTCATGCATAAAGATGAAAGAATGGCATTTCAGAGTGTTAGCTCTGTGATGCCATTCTTTTTTTAATCCATAACGGCCTACTTAAATAGATGATGAGCAAGCAAAAGCCGCCGATCGCAAAATCCACCTAAAAATTCTCATTAAATGACGACTTGTATAATAAACGATTATGATCTATATTAATACCTAGATATTCGATGTATAGATTATCGATGCATAAGGAGGGAACATAAGATGAAAATTAAGAAGGAGTTAATGAAAGGAAGTACGGTTATTCTCATACTGACATTGCTTGATCGAAAGGACATGTATGGGTACGAAATGACGAAGGAAATAGAGCTACGTTCAGAGGGAGTATTCACATTTAAGGAAGGTACATTGTATCCCATTTTACATACTCTTGAGGTCGACCAATTAGTGGAGTCTTATTGGAATGAAGAGGGTGGACGCAAGCGTAAGTACTACAAGTTAACGGAGGAAGGACGGTTACAATTAGTCGATAAGAAGCAGGAATGGAAACTGTTCCGATCGACGGTCGACCGTGTAATTGGGGAGGGTGGATTATGAGTGACAGGGTTAATGGGTTTGATAGCCACCCACTAATTGTTCAATACTTGGATCGTGTGTGTGGGCATATAAAGGCCAAAGCTGTGCATGAGGACATACGACATGAATTATTGGCTCATTTAGAAGAGTTAGCAGAAGAACGAAGTTTCCAAGACGACATTTCTCTAGATGAAAAGGTATCAGGCGTTCTGAAGAAGATGGGCGATCCTGAGGAGGTAGGCAAAGGACTGCACACTGCACATAAACCCAAGCCAGAATGGGGCGTTATTGCGCTGGTAGCAAGTATGGTGTGTATCGCCTTAATTTCCATACTAGCTCTGGCTCTATCCAATCTAACTGGAAATTTGTCTATCAAGCAAGATTTATTATATGGTTTCATAGGTATTGCTGTTATGATCGCGTTATATTTTTCCGATTACCGTAAGCTGCTTCGTTTCTCATGGCCGCTTTATGGGTTAACGCTATTGGTATTGGTCGCTAGCTACCTGCTTCATTTATATATGTTGTTCGGAGTACCGCGTGATGCCTTGAGTGAGTCTCACTTGACTACTTTCTACATGATTTACGTCCATCTATTTGATTTATCACCGTACCTATTCCTTATTTCTTTTGCTGGCATTTTGCAGTTACAGAAGGAAAGGAAGCAAGAGGGAGGTACGCAAAGTCCATTTGCGAAGCTTATGGTTAATACAGGCTTGTTTGCGCTATTGCCCATTTTAATGTACACACAATCAACGTCGTTGAATTACTTTGTTACTTATTGTGCAGGTCTAGCTGTTCTGTTGGTTGTAGCAGGGAATAAGAAATTACGCCGGTCTGTTGGTGTATCTGCTACAGTACTAATGGGATTAATCGTGTACTTCGGTAATACTAGCATTGGTTCCCATTGGATTATGATCACAAGTTACTTAAATTCGTTTAGACATTACTTCACAGGCCAATATCACTATTCCGTAAGTGATCATTCTTTGAAATTGCTTGAATCGGCAGGGTTGTGGGGACAGGGGTTCGGTATGACACTTCCGTATTCTCCCGATAGCGGATTCCAATTCACTTATGCCGTATATAGCCTCGGATGGGTGTTTGGTATTATTGTCGTTCTAGTTTCCATTTTATTTATTAAAAGAGTGTTACTTATGGGGGCATTGCTTAAAGATGGATATGCTAGAGGGCTAGTCACTGGATTAATTACCGTATTGGGCGTGCAGTTAATATGGAACTTATTGATGTGCATGAACTTACTTCCAGATAATGCAATCAATTTGCCACTTATGAATTGGGGCATGATAACGGTCATCTTCGAGTTTGCCATAGTAGGACTAATGCTAAGCGCGTATCGAAGAAAAGACATGCTTAGTCAGCGTCAACTGTCAGGGTCAATTGAATAAAGCCTATCATCGAAGGAAGCCAACCATTAACAAAAGGAGCTCAATATCCGCCGCTAAGTGGAAAATGAGCTCCTTTTTATGTACACATTCGACTTCTTTTACTTCGCGATATCTACAAACCCTTCGCCAAATACGTCGCGTACATCATGGATCGTAATAAACGCATCTTTATCAATCGCTTTAACGATCTTTTTAAGGGTACTGACCTCTTGCTTGCTAATAACGATATACAAAATTTCTTTGCGCTCTTTCGTATAATGCCCGTGTCCATACAGTACGGTCACGCCGCGATCCATTACGACATTTACTTGTTCAGCAATTTCATGCTGCTCCTTGGACACGATCATAACCGCTTTTTTCGGATTAAGCCCTTCAATAATGAAGTCCATCACTTTCGTACCCACATAGAGCATCACAATCGTAAACATAAGACTTTCCGGACCAATAATAAAATAGGAGGAGAATACCACAATCAAATCAAAAAACAATAACGCATAGCTAATGTTCCAATCCAAATACTTATTCATAATCCGCGCTAAAATGGTCGTTCCTGCTGTTGTCCCACCAACACGTATAATCATACCTATACCTACACCAGCGAATACGCCGCCATAAATAGCGTTAATAATTAATTGATCTGACGGAAGGCGCCAGCTCGCTGTCAAATGGAGAAAGAGCGAGTTAAAGATTACCGCAATAATCGTGTATACCGTCGTTGTTTTGTCCAAAAATTTATAACCCGCAATTAGCAGCACGGCGTTAATCATTAAACTTAATAGCCCCGGGGACCATTCAAATAAATAGTAAAGAATAATCGTGACCCCTGTAACTCCGCCCTCACCTAACTTATTCGGAATGACGAACAAATTGACGGCTAATGCAAAAATTAATGATCCTACCATAATCATAAAAATATCTACAATTCGTTTATTCATCGTTATGACCTTCCTTGTTGTCTTTGATTTATTCCGCATTGCCCAACATATGGGCCCTCATCTATATTAGCATACAAAGACAAATCCACTCCTCATCTTGGAGTGGTTTTATAAAATTTTATGGTTCCCACGAATTGTTCAATCTTGTGCTTATCTTCTCCAACAAATAATTGGCGGCGCGATCTTTTTCAGGCAGCAGCTTGAACAGTTTTTTTATTGAGACCGCCAGCTTGGGGGCTTCCTCTTTCAAGTCTTTTTGAGCAGCCACCAGGTCTTCTTCAGCCAGCACACTGTTATCTTCAGATAACTTCTTCTTCGCTAACCCATCCACAACTTTGGTGATGGAAGTTTTGTGTTTATTATAGCCCAATTCATCAGAAATGTTGTCCTTGCTGAGCTTTATTTTGACAAACTGATGAATGTAGAAACCGTACTCACCTAGTGACATGGCTGCTACATGAATATTTTCCGTACCCGGTCCATTATGAGCCATATCAACAACAAGTAGCGATTGGACAATGTCAGATATGACTTCATGTATCGCTGTCGCCTGCTTCTGAAGCGCTTGATGGTTAGTGGTCATTTTCCGCATATCACTTAGGAAACATTGTCCGATATGAGCATACATCTCGTCCTGGCCCCTTGCGGATTGGCCCATTCCATGTTTGGCGTACTCTTCACTATATCGATCAGCAATCTTATCCATATCTGTAGAGGTTAACGTTGTGGAGTTACACATCTGTTCGATGACTTGTTCTTCCTTGGCTAGCTCAGCTTCTTCAGCATCCTGCTGTGCCTTATTTCTTAAAGCTAGTACGTCCGCGACTTCTATGTTAACGCTAGGAGTCTCTACAGGACTCTTCGTTATCTGTTCACTACCTGTACAACCTGCTGTGAGGAAAATCGTGATGAAAATCATACATGTAATTTTTTTTATATTCATATTATTTTCTCCCCATATTTAACCTACTTGTAGTTACGCAGTGTTCCATATTCTGTATCTCACCCTCAAATCCCTTCTGCTCAACTACATATTTTCACTACCCGTACAATGAAATAAGGTTTAAACCGAAGACCAAGGAATAATAATAGTAAAAATGACTAATTTTAAGTTTCTTTAAGTTAGTTTAAAAACATTGAAATAACTAAAACAAAGGTATAATATGGGAGTGTGAGGTGATGTTAATGCCAATTACTTATTCTGAAAAAAAATTATTTACCCAAAATTCAGACCATATCGCACTAGAGTTACTTAATCTAAGCAACTTTGACAACAGTGTCTTGTTGTTTAAAGTGTTGGCACATGCCATGAAAAATAATGACGATCTTATTCGCGCATTTGATGAATCCATCTTCGAAGATCCTGACACTTTCAAAGAAAAGTTTTCGATTTTGTTAGAGCATGCGCTTATTCAAGCCTGTAAACAAGAAGTAGAGCCTACACAAGCTGCACGTCAAGAATATAGCCCCAAAGAGTTGTCTACATTTTTGGGTGTCAGTGTGGTCACCATTCACAATTGGATCAAACAAGGGCGTTTTGAAGGGGTTGAACTTGTCGGTGCCAATAAACATAATCGTATTTCCGATGATACGATGTATATAACGCCAGCCAACAAAAAGATTTCGATCCGCGATATCGTCCAGATGTGGGAAAAGCAAGAGAGAGAACTTAGTCCTGTTCATTATGAAGACAATCAGAGTTATTACACTCGACAAATCGCATTGTATGAAGAAAAATATCAAGGCGAATTCGAACACACGCTCGGCGCACAACGTCTTTTGACTCCCGAAGAAGAATCCGATGCTCAAGTTTGGAGGCACTATTTAAGGAGGCAGCAACTTGAGTTTAGGAATACCGAAGAGTAACTTTAACTTTATTGAGATAAACTTTTCAGACATCATCTTGGAAATCAGGAATGGTGCGAATGGTCTTCCTAGCGACGCCAGAACGATCCGCAAGACGATAGTGTTTCAGGATTTATCGAAAATGTATTGTACCGAGATATTAGAAAATACACGGAGAGAGATTGAACTGTATTGGTACGATTGGTATGAGCATAATCAGCAACTAATCATGAAGTTTCATGCTCATTACCATCCAGACGGAACTCCTAAAGAAATTACCATTCATGATCCATTTCATATCCAAACCAACTCCTATCGAGGCCCTAACAATCAATTTCGTGAGCTTAATCAAATCCTAGAATTTGTTCGTGTAAGGCAACTAAGTCTGAAGAAGTAGATACAGCAACAAAGGAGAGCTCACATATCTGTAGCCCCTCCCTTGTTGACAATAAATTAGTTTAGAAACTATACTAAATAACGTAAGTTATGCTCACCGAAGTAACGGTCTATATTTTTTTGTTGATTTAATTTAGTTACTAAATCAAATACTCGTTTCCTCATATTCCGATTAAGACACATTTAAGGAAACAAACCCGTTTCATAACATCCAACACAAGGAGAGATCATCATGAAGGAACGTATTATCGTCATTGGTGGGTATGGTCATGTGGGACAAACGATATGCCAAGAGCTAGCCGAGCAGTTTCCAGGCAACGTGTACGCCGCTGGCAGAAGCCTAGAGAGAGCGGAGAGTTTTAGCCGCTCGACAGCAGGTAAAGTACAGCCTTTACAACTCAATATCGGGGATAATATAGACCCGTCTACGCTGGACCACGTCAAGCTCGTGATCATGTGCCTAGATCAGACGGATACTACCTTTGTTCAGACTTGCTTAAACAGAGGCATCCATTACATAGACGTGTCCGCTCATGCTGCATTTCTCTCCCAAGTGGAGCAGTTACATGTGGAAGCATCGGGGGCTGGTGCGACGGCCATTTTGAGCGTCGGCCTTGCTCCAGGGCTGACCAACTTACTCGCGCTCCATGCCAAAAATTATCTGGATCAATTAGACACCGTCGACATATCCATTATGCTTGGCTTAGGTGATAAACACGGGCAAGCCGCAATTGAGTGGACGATCGACAATCTAAACACCACCTTCGAGGTGATGCAGAACGGATATCCCGCAACCGTTGCAAGCTTTACGGAAGGCAGGAAGACCTCATTTGGAGCGAAAATAGGACGTAAAACCGCTTATCGCTTCAATTTTTCCGATCAGTATGTGCTTCCGCGCACACTTGGCGTCCCTACTGTTGCCACGCGGCTCTGTTTTGATTCGGCAGCTGTAACGCAGCTGCTCGCGGGCTTGAAAGTAGCGGGTATATTGAATGCATTAACGTATAAGCCCATCCGTAAAGTAGCCGTGCAATTGTTCAGCAAACTGCAATTCGGTGAAGAGCATTTTGCTGTCAAAGTAGAGGCGCGGGGTCACAAAGATGGCGTAGCTACGCTAGTTGAATACTTTGTCCATGGCAAGCACGAAGCCGATGTCACCGCTAGGGTAGCGGCAGCTGTAGCCGCTGAGCTTTACCGATCCTCATTTTCACACGGTGTATACCATATCGAGCAACAATTTCACTTACACCATATCTTAGGCCGTATTGAGCAGCTCATTTCGCTTGAAACACGAATCAATGGAACACCTTTAACGGTATAATTGAAAAAGGGAGAGCACATCCCTCCTCCTATAAAGAAGGACAATGCCTCTCCCCGCACTCCTACAAAATCACTCAACTTACTCTTGTGTAAATTGCTTCGTGCTGCGAACCGTATCAATGGGGCGAACCAATTTTTCGATTTCTCCACGTTTTGCTTCTAAAAATGGAGGGAGCGATAATTTCTCGCCCAACGTTTCGTAAGGCTCATCCCCCATAAAGCCTGGGCCATCTGTTGCAAACTCAAACAAAATTTGCGGCGCCACTCGCGCATACAACGACTCGAAGAAGAATCGATCCACATAGCCGGATGTGCGGAATCGGAAGCTTTCCAGACGCTCATTCCATTGATCCAGCTCCTTGCGGTCTTCCACACGGAAAGCCACGTGGTGAACTGTACCAAAGCCTTGTTGGGATCGCGGCAAATCCTCGTTATGCTCCACGACCACTTGCGCACCGTTACCACCTTCACCTATTTCAAATAGATGAAGCGCTCCATTCGCGGCTATTTCTCTGAACAACAACACTTTTTCCAATACTTCTTTAAAGAAATCAAAGTTAGCGACTCGAATAAAGACGGGCCCCAATCCAGTAATCGCATGCTCAAGTGGGATCGGACCTTTTTGCCACGGCGTACCGGACGGTACACCTTGGTTATGCTCATCGGAAATCAACTGGTACTGCTGGTCATCAAAATCAACAAACGAAAGTGTCTGTTTGCCAAACAACTCCTTAATTCCAAAATGCTTAACATTCAAACGGTCAAATCGTTTGACCCAATAGTCCAAAGCTGCATCATTAGGTACGCGGAAAGATGTTTTTGCGATCTCATCTGTACCGTGCTCGCCTTTTTGAATACCAGGAAAATCAAAGAACGTCATATCTGTACCTGCGCTACCTTTATCATCTGCAAAAAACAAATGGTACGTTTGAATATCGTCTTGGTTTACCGTTTTTTTGACCAAACGCATTCCTAACACATTTGTGAAAAAGTCATAGTTTTTTTCTGCGCTGCTCGTAATGGCTGTTACGTGGTGGATACCTTTTAGTTGGTTCATTTGACATTCCTCCAATATTTATGGTGTCATATTTTCATTTATATTATTATCTCGGTTTAGTTTATCTTTACTTCGAGATAAATGTAACACGATTATTTTTTGTTGTCAATAGTCTCACAGCAAGCCCGTCACACCTTATCCGGCTGTCTCGTTATATGTGTAAATCGAAACAGAGGAGATGGCTCTCATGAAATCGTTAACCTGCGTGATCGTCGGGGGTGGATATGCTGGCATACATGCCGCAAAAGCGATTCGAAAAAAGTGGAGAGAAGACAGCCCGGTGAAGCAACTGCGGCTCATTCTGATCGATAAACAGTCGTATCACCTCCGCAAAGTGCTGTTGTTCAAGCCGGCCGCGGGAGAGTCGGATATTGCCTTGCCATTGGCACGTCTGCTTGCCGCTGAGGAGGTTCAATTGATTCAAGGTACGGTCACGACGATAAACAGAGAAGAGCAACATCTGCTATGGCAAAATGAATGGGGCAAGGAGCAATGTTTGCACTATGACATTCTCGTCGTAGCAGTGGGCAGTATGGTTCGGCAGCCAGAGCAGGAGCAAGGCGGAATTGCTCTGACTGGCGTGGAAGCTGCGGCTGCTATTCGGGAAGCTTGGCGTACCAACTTGCAGCAAGCCACTCAAGTAAAGCAGGTAGAAGAGCGGCAGCGCTTGCTCACTCTAGCTGTCGCCGGAGCTGGTATTAGCGGCATTGAGACAGCCGCCGAGTTGGCTTATGCGATGCGCGAAGAAGCGAACAAGCTTAACCTCGACCCTCATATGGTGAAGGTGTATTTACTTAATGCACAGGATCGGCTGTTCCCAGAAGGTTCAGCCAAGATGGGACACAAGCTGGAACGTGCCTTGCATGATTATGGCGTCACGGTTCTTCATGGGCGAAGGGCTCTGCGTGAGCATGAAGGGGTGGTCACCTTATCCGACGGCCACATGATTCCGGTCGGCGTATGCGTGTGGACGCTCGGACTTGTGCCAAATCCTGCGCTGCGCAGCATGGGGCTGCCTCTAACACCGGGAGGCCAAATCGTCGTAGATGCTTCTTATCGCGTTGCTGGGGCTCGTGGCGTGTACAGCATTGGAGATTGCGCCCATATCGTTGATCCAATCAGTGGGCAAGCCGATCAAATGACCTGTAAAGAAGCGACTGCCCAAGCTGCCAGACTGGGCAAAATCGTGTTAGCCGACGTGGAAGGAAAGAGTCCTGCGCCTATTCATCAAAGCTTTATGGACTTCTATTGCGTAGGGTTAGGGCCGGAGCGTGGCATGGTATGGACACGTAAATGGGGACTCGATATTATTTTGACAGGCAAGCTCGCTTGGAAGATTCGGAGCTTCACTTGGAATGAGGCGAGCATGTTAAAATAAAGCAATTAGCGTGTAGTATTGTGTAGTATTCATACAGAAAGGAAGTGACTCGCGCAGCGATGGAAGTGTTATATGAAAAGTATTACGGGCTGTTATTTCACCTTGCCTACCAGATGACCGGATCAGCTGCCGACGCGGAGGATATTGTTCAAGACGTGTTCGTAAGAGTTCATGGATTAAGTATCGAGAACTTGGCAGAACCGAAAGCTTACTTGTGCAAAATGACGACGAACCGCAGCTTAGATCTGTTGAAGTCAGCTCGTAAAAAACGAGAAGTGTATACGGGGCCATGGCTCCCCGAGCCGATTCCGACCCCCACTTTAGACACGATGCAGTCCGTCGTGCACAAGGACTTGTTGTCATATGCGATGCTCGCGCTGCTGGAGCGGCTAACTCCGGCCGAGCGCGCCGTATTTGTGCTGCGCGAAGCGCTTTGTTTTGAATATGTGGATATTGCGGAGTTCGTCGGCAAGAGCGAAGCGAATTGCCGTAAAATTTTTAGCCGTGCTAGAGGCAAAATGGGAATCGCTGAGGATGAGCAACTCCTCGCGCTAAATTCTGATAAGGAATGGGTGAACCGCTTCCTGTTCGCGCTTGAACAAGGCAACATGGATACACTGCTGTCGCTGCTATCCGAGGATGCTGTGCTGCTGTCCGACGGTGGCGGCAAAGTGTTGGCCGCACTGCGTCCGATTATTTCGCGCGACCGTGTATCGCGCTTCCTGCTGGGCTTGCGACGCAAAGCAGCTCAATCCGGAGTGGATTCTCGCATTGAGCTTATGTCGTTGAACGGCCAAACTTCGTTTGTGACCTATACGGACGGCCAAATCGTCACGATCGGATTTTTGCATATCGTGAATGGTGCGATTCGGAGCATTTATTTGATGAGAAATCCAGATAAGCTGGCGGTGGTTAAGCAGCACTGCTCCTGTGGAGAGTGGCGGTTTAGTTAATTGGCTCTTATTTTTAAAAGGTGTAGATAAATCGAGTTGGGAGGTACTGACCATGAATGAGCCCGTTTTGAAAAAAGCGATGGATACATTGGAGTTTCTTAGTCAGGATGCTGAAGCCCGACGTTTATACGAAGAGCGGCAAAAATTTTTACATGATGAGGCTTCTATGATAGAAGGAGCAATGGCCGAAGGAGAACGAAAAAAGGCTCTTGCGATGGCGACAGAGCTTCTAGCCCTCGGGGTCGAAATATCTATTATTGTTAAATCCTCTGGACTGTCCGAATCAGAAGTTCGTTCGCTCAAGAAGCTCAATTAAATAGCCTGTAGCGGTCTTAAATAATGCAAAGAGCAATAAGCGCAGTCTTCAGGACTATGCTTATTGCTCTTTGCTTTTTTCATTTCATCCCGTTATTTATAGCATACTTTCTTTATGTTGTATTTCGCTTGGAACTTACTAAGTATGTACATAATCCAAAGAACGTGGCATCGTTCTTTGGTTCTTGAGTGCTTAGGCACTTAGGTTCTTAGGTTCTTTGATGCTTCTCGATATGCCACTGCTTAAAATCGCTATTGCTTAAAATCGGAGCCAATCACAACCCCATTCTCGCCATAGAATTCGAACACTTCCGCCGAACTTAATCCTGAGTCCACTAGGTGTTCAGGGAAATAGATTTGGGGCTTGGACACATATCCTGATGATGGACGAAGCAAATTCTCTGCTTGAATAACAGCCCCCAAAGCCGTAAGATGTGTTTGCCCTAACGGATCGGTTACGGACATCGTTCGTTCTTCTAGCCTCCCGTAACTATTTTTACCTTGCACGTGAATAACTAAATGATGCGGGCTTCCGCTACCCGGATTATACAAAACACCTTGCCGCATACTACGGCTCATCATTTTCCAAATCCCCGTTCTTGCTAGTAAGACAAGCCCGAAGGTCGATGCTTTACTGTCGAATGCAATGCGGAAATTCGCTGTAGTAGCTTGAATAGCTGTGGGTAACGTCACATGATCAGGTGTATCCAAGCGGTAGCAATTCGTTTCATAATTGTTCGGAAACCGGACTTTGACTGGGTCTGTCATCGGATAGACAGAGCGCTTAACCTGCTTGTCCGTAATGCTAAATGGGATCGACATTCGATCCATGTATGCCGTTGAATCAGGCCCAGCCTTATCTTTAAGCGAGTATAGCGCATGGATATTGACCGCGATATCCCGCAGAGAATCGGAACTCACTTTAGCCAACAACGCCGCCGTTCCCCCCATCCACCCCGAAGCCAAGACTACAGATGATTGCAGGCTTATGTGACTCAAACGGTCGATTGATTGTTGGAAGCGCTCCGTCCACCGGGTAACATCCACGAGCGGAATTTTTCTGTTAATAGCGGCTAGGAGTAGCCGATCCTCGAGATCATTGACCACATTTATGATCAGTGTGGGATCATGGGCAATAGCTTCCAAAGGATTTGCAGCCGAGTTATCTACGCGAACGATGCGGACTCTAGGTGACTCAAAAGGCAAGGCAGCGTTTGTCCTTCTCCCTCCGAGCCATATTTCCAGTTCGGGATGCCGCTTATGTAGAATCTGAGCAATTTGACTACCTACCACACCATATCCACCTACGATTAACACCGACTTTTTTTCCATACCATTTTTCATACGTTTAGCCCCCTTGAGTTGTGTTTATGTTTATATAATTAAGCGTTTAAGTATTTAAACATTTAATCCTTAAAAAAGGGGACAACAAATTGTCCCTGCGTTCAATTGATTGAATTGCTTTACATGCACTCCTCTTCCACGAAGAGGACAAACTGCTTTAACAGACCAATCGCTTCATGGAATTCAAGATGGTAGTAGACTTCCGTACCTTTTTTCTCCACCTGAAGTAAGCCTGCTTGCTTTAATATTTTGAGATGATGTGACACGGTAGGACGTGACATCGGAATATGCTCCGCAATTTGCGTCACGTTCAACTTCTCTTGATTGATCAACAGCGATATAATCTGCTGGCGCACAGGATCGCCCAGTGCGTGAAAGTAAGGACTCAGCTTCCCAAGCATCTCCATCGTCATGTCCGTGCAGTTTGGTGTATTCATAATTCACTCCGTTAATATGTTTAATCATTTGAACATATAATAATATAGATGTCCCCATATTTCAACTACTGTTTTATTTAAATAAATGATTTTCCGCTCAAAAAAAGCAATAAGCGCAGCCCCTCTCGACTGTTCTTATTGCTTCATCAACCATTTACGACCATTCTACGATCGCGATGATTTACTTATAGAATACTTTCTCTATGTTGTATTTCGCTTGGAACTTATTAATGATGTACGTCTCGTAAATTTCTCTATCTACCGCGCTGTCGATCTCACAAATCTCAATTTTAGTAACTTCGTCGCGATATTTTTTCATAACGGATACCGAGTCTTCAAAGTGTTTCTTAATTCTCGGTCTTAGCTTTCTTGCTTTACCAACGAACAACAACTCATCCTTGGCGTTGTAGAACATAAAAATCCCGCCTTTTTCACGGGTAATCAGATGGAAATCTGTAAATCCGTAAATATGGCTCATTTGAGGATTATCTTGCTTCGTAATCGTGACATCGGGCGTTGGAACTGTAATGAGTATCACTTTAGCTCACTTCCTTTTTCTATATAGGTGTACATACTATCACAAAGCTTTATATAACACCAAGCTATTATAACAAGCAGCAGCTGTTCTATAACTATTTTATCCAGTTTGCGGCGAAGGTAAAATAACTGTGTAACGAATCTCCCATTAGCTAGTCTTATGTATGTAAGGAGGTGAACATGTGACCGACGTAACCGATATCAAGCAAGTTTATGATCAACACTTTCAGGACGTTTATACCTTTGTATTTTCACTGTCCCGCAATGCGGCCATCGCTGAAGAAATCACCCAAGAAACTTTTTTTAAAGCTTTGAAAACAGTAGATACGTTCAACGGAACTTGCAAAATGAAAGTCTGGCTTTTTCAAATCGCTAAAAATACATATTTCACATATTTGAATAAACAAAAACGATTCGAACCACATACCCTTGATGATCTATTCAGTCAGGATGATATTGAACAGCATGTTATCAACAAAGCCGAAGCTTTACGTATTCATCAAATCTTGCATCGCTTGGACGAGCCGTACAAGGAAGTGTTTACGCTAAGAGTGTTTGGTGAATTGCCTTTTAACCATATCAGTCAAATCTTTGGGAAAACAGAAAGCTGGGCTAGAGTCACATTTCATCGAGCTAAGCAAAAAATAGCTCATCAAGTTATGGAGGAATAATTATGAGTAATACGAGTAAAATGAGTAAACTTTCATGCGACATTATTACAGATTTGCTGCCGCTCTACAATGACAATGTATGCAGCTTGGCTACGAAAGAGGTAGTCGAGGAGCATATTACAAACTGCGATAACTGTAAAATGGTACGGGAGCAGATGGAAATGAGTATTCCCTTTAGCTTAACTTCGGAAAGCATGGAGCAAAATAAGACAGACGGTATGGAGCTGAAGCGTATCGCAGCCTTTTGGAATCGCTCCAAATTCATTGCCTTTGCCAAAGGGTTGATTGTAGCTACTACTATCTGTGCTGCGATATATTTAGGCTTTGTCGGTTTGTTCCAATGGAATATTACAAAAGTCCCTACAGACGTAGTCAAAATAACAGACATTTCCCAAATGAAAAATGGAAGTGTTGCCTTTCATGCTACATTGACGGATGGATATGATTTAAACCAAATTGCATTTACGCTTGATAGCGGTGGAAACTATTACGTGACACCATTACGTCCGATTATAAAATCCAAGGAATTTGCTCATATCGGACTTGGCAATATGTATCACACGGTCGATGTCAAACGACTGAATAACGAGCAAAAAGAAAAACGTGATCGCATCCAAATTGAAGCTGTATATTGGGGATCACCAGAAGATCGCATTCTCGTTTGGAAAAAAGGTGTTGTGCTGCCTCCGGCAAACGATGCACTTGAAGCGCAGTATAATTTTGAGCAATAGAAAGGTTATAACAAACTTTCTGGCGAATAAATCCAATATTAAATATAACATATTGAGAGGTGTCGCCATTGGTTGATTCACAGCAGAACTAAGCTGAAGACAATCTCCTTTTCCAAGGACGAAATTGAGCGTAAAAGCCAATTCAATAACTTCTGCCTCGTGCTTGATGGGCAATAACGAGCGACATCTACAAACGGCTGGCGATTCTGGAAGTACATTAACGATTCCGGTCAGGAAAGATATATTGACGATTTCAGAAAAATAAAGGGGACACTTACGCGGGAAGGATGGTCTAAATGATAGCGTCTAAAGTGATGTGTGCCGTAAGGTTTAAGGTCTGCTCCATGCAAGGTCTACACTATAAGCAACGGCGGTTGTTTGTATGGAGCTAGCACGCAGTTACCGCCTTAGTCCTTGAACGATGGTTTGTAGTCTAGACTTTGCTACCTTAAGACATTTACAACGTTTAAGGAGCAGAGCGATCATGAAATATGTAAACGCAGATAGCGTATTTCCTAAGCCCTTACTGAAGGAAATTCAAAAATATATTCACGGCGGAATGGTATACATCCCCACCCTAGAAGGATCTCGTAAGAAGTGGGGCGAAAATTCAGGCAGCCGCACGTACTTAAACCGTAGAAATGATGAGATCCGGCAACAATTTACGGGTGGTGCAACGATTGATCAACTGGCTGATCAATTCTGTCTTTCCTACGATAGCATTAAAAAGATCGTTTATGCTGTCGACAGAAAATAAAGTATGTTCTTCACACTTTGGTGTTAAGTTGAGTTCTATACAAGCAATACAAGCCACACGTGTATGTGAATTAATGAATAAATTGCAATGCTAAAAGGAGAAGGACGTAGCCCAAGTGAAGACGCGGGAGCGTCCTTCTCCTTTTAGCACCAAGTCAAGCTCAAGTTGCATCGACCCCGAGCAGTTCCAACGCCAGCTGGATGTGGGGTTGCTCGCGCTTCTCAGTCAAATAACAAGCGTAGCCCTTGATAAGGGGTAACTCAACAGGCAGCGGGATTTGATACAGCCTGTTTGACTGAAGGTACGGATCAGCCATCGATTTGGGCAAAAAGCCGAACACCGAATTGCTCAACAGCATCGCGAGCATACTGGACGAATGATCGGTTTGCAGAGCTGGAATAAAGCCCGGCTCAACAAGGTTGGTGAACCATTCCGTGAAAGGTTTGCCCCAATCGATGTGGCAATAAGTCGGTGCGGAAAAATTGGGTGCGCAGAGCTCGGCCGCCCCATCCCCACCTACAAGAATGATTTCGTCTTCGAACAGCAACCGTTTCGAAATACCTTGATGGTCGGGCGGGTCCAGCTTGATCGCAAGGTTGACCGTCCCATCGAGCAGCAAATCACGAATCATATAACTCGGGTCGATATAGCTCAAAAATTTGACGGCGACATGCGGATGCCTGTCTCTGAAGTCGAGAATCCGATTCAAGTATCGGTACTGCCATACGGAGCCAGGACCGCTCACCACAATATGTTCCCGATATTGTTCGGATAGTGACAATTTGCTCTCCTGGATGAGCTGAAGCATACGTTCAGCGTAGGGCAGAAAAGCGATGCCCGATCGCGTCAGCTTGACGGTTCGATTGTCGCGATCAAACAATCGCTTGCCAACGACTTGTTCCAACGCCCGAATTCTCGCCGTCACAGCAGATTGAGAGATGTGCAGATGTTTCGCAGCGGTGGTGAAGTTGAGCGTTTGGCACACCGCAATAAACGCCTCCAAATGAGACTGATCCATGCGCGCTCCTCGATTCGATTTATTTATTACTGCAACGCTTAAGATTTGTTATACAAATTATTCTAGGCCAACTATACTTTCATTACAAGCTAGTTATGGCAAGGAAAACTTAGGTGTGGGAGGGCAATAATTATGAATAATGAGTTGTTACAAATCGAACTGGTGAACCATATTGACGATTATATCGAGGATCTTGCAGACCTTCTCATACAAGTAGTAAAAGACGGCGCTTCAATCGGTTTCTTACCGCCGCTCTCGCCCCGTGAAGCTCGGGATTATTGGGCTAACCTCTTGAATCCGGACATAAAGTTATGGATTGCAGTGCTGCATGGACGTGTAGTAGGTACTGTGCAACTCCATCTCTGCAATAAGCCAAACGGGAACCATCGCGCGGAAATTGCGAAGTTGATGACACGGCCACAAGACAGGAGAACGGGGGTTGGTCGTGCCCTTATGCGTACGGCAGAAGTAGCAGCGCGGAGTGAAGACCGCACGCTGCTCGTACTCGATACGCGGGAAGGAGATCCCTCAAACTTGTTGTATCGTTCTATCGGATATGAACAGGCGGGAACAATCCCTTCATTCGCGAGATCGGCAAACGGAAATCTCGATGCGACGGTTCTTTATTACAAACTACTTGAAACGAATGCCTGAGTGTGGACCAAGCACTAAGCGGCGGAGACGATAGCCCAGCCCAGCTCAACCCATTCACCTTCACCACTTTTGTGCCAAAGGCTACCTTTGAACCGATCCCCCAACGTTGTTATTTTCCGTGGCGACTTTTTTGTGTAAAAAATCGTTTATAACGGTTTATTATCTATGGTCATAGCGCGGAACTTATTAAACTTACAGTTGTGAGTGATGAATTCGATTCAGGGGGATCGCATATGCTGGAATTTTTACGATTTGATACAGACGAAAATAGACGTTCTCTGCTAGCCCGAGCGCGTAAAGTCGTGTTGTTAGCGCTACAGCAATACGAATTGGAATGGGATCGCATTCAATTCATCCAATTATCCGATACCGTCACCTATAAAATCGAGGGCTCTACCGGGGAAAGTTACTTATTACGTATTCATTCCGACCGATTAAGTAAGGAAGAGATTCGTTCAGAACTTATTTTTCTCCAAGCGTTAAATAAGTCGGCTGATCTAACCGGGCCCGAAGGTGTAGCAAGCTGTGATGGCTCATACGTATTGGAGATCCCGACCGAAAAGGGATATCGTCGCCCCTATGTCACGATGATGCGGTGGGTAGAGGGAGAGCATGCAAGTGGGGATTTAACGGATAGCCATGTCTATAAAATGGGCGCAATGATAGGCAGGCTTCATGAGGCGTCTATAAGCTTTGTTCCCACTGCCGATTTTGTGAGGCCTGTATGGGGAGCAGACCATTTTGAACGTAAAATGATGAAGTTGGAATCGTATTACGGCTCTTTTCTGTCGGCTGAGGGGTGGGCGTGTTACCAAGCAGCCGCTGAAAAAGTGGTGTCCGCGCTTGCCGCTATGCAGCGGAATGGCGGTAACTACGGATTTATTCACGGGGATTTGCATTCCGGAAATATGGTGTTTAAAGATGACAGCCCTTATCCGATTGATTTTGGGATGTGCGGTTACGGCTATTATTTGAACGATATAGCGGCCGCCATGTTAGAACTCCGGCCACCTCAACGACAGTTATTTATTCAAGGTTACGAGAGTGTGCGAAGGCTGGAACCGGACTATGTGCGGCATCTGGAATGTTTCTTTATCATGGTTATGATCGAGAATTATGGTCATCATTGCTCTGATCCTAGGGAAACATCTGGTTTAATTGCCGAGCAGCCTTACGCCCAAGCGTATATAAGAACATTTTTAAGTGACACCCGCTTTTTATTCGAAGTCATCGAACCTGTGGACATCGTTTGACTGACCGTGGGATTGGTATGATCCAATCCCCTATATATTTTGGTACGTGATGAGGCACACGACTACGCGTATGCTTCAATACATATAATTTTACTTGGCATTTAATTTTTGAACGATAACCCCGTTTCGCTCAAAGCAGCCCTAAGCTTAGGTAAAGATGCTGGCCCCATGCCGTGGAACTGTAAGATCTCTTTTTCACGATATGTTGAGAGCTGTTGTAAAGAGGTTATTCCATTGTGTTCTAACGCTCGTCTGGCTGGTGCCGAAAGAAGCGCTAGGAATCCGCCTTCGGGTTTGCGTTCTTGCTCACAGACGGGACAAGAAGGACAATCGCTACTTTTATAATATTGGTGTCCGTTATTGCACGTTCTTAAACTTTTTTTTGAAGTTGCCAATTTGCATACTCCTTTTTTGTTTCGCGTTCGGTTTCCTTGTTTGGTTTCGTGACTACTTAAGATCCTAAGAATGGTCTTTGCGATACAATTCTCGGCTCTTATAGCCTGCCTGAAGAATCATCTTCATCTCTTCACGGCGCTTCCCTCTAGTTGCTTCCTGCTTCGCACTATACACATAACGCGCCCAATCTTTACGATACCCGGGGGTAAGCGATTGGTACATGGCAAGCAGTTCAGGGGAATCTTCCAAGTCCGTCTCCACACTTGGAATCAGCAAAATATAATCATCTACACATTGGCTTGCGGCTGCAGAAGTCTTGCCTTTTCCCTTGGAGTCCTCTTTGAAGCCTACTACGGTGAAGACCTCATCCAAACCGACCATACGCGCAAATTTAATGTGGCTAGTCCCAATAAACCCCTGTTCATCGCTACCTAGCCCCTCCATCAATTCATCACGATGAATATATGTGGCGTATACTTTGTTGCCCTTCTTAGGATACGCCGTAAAAAGGTACCCATTTTTATCGAGATGCTGCTGCTCAATCACACGATTCACGAGTTCCTTTAATGACTCCATATCTAACACAAAAGCAAATATAAGATCATACGCCCGCTCCTTGAGCGCCGTATCATAGTCTGTCAGCTCTGCAAAATAATCATTTCCATCAGGTTGATTCAATATAGCTACTTGCTTGTACTTTTGTAAGTTCAGTTTCTCTACGATTGATTTAGACAATTATGCTTCATCCCCTACATGTATTCGAGTGCTTCTTCCTTGATTAATTATATCCTAAATAATGATTCAAAATAAATCGAACAGAGGGCCCGTTTAGGCGGAGTACAAACCCGTAGCCCCCAATGTATATCGGCTCCATATGCCCCATGTGCCCAATGTGCCCCATTCATCTCACAGCACTATGTGTGCCAATATACAAAAAAGACGCCTAGCTAACTAAGCTAGACGTCCCTTGTTGAGTACTTAATTAAATCATTCTTTCGTTACGTAGTCGGAACCAAATCCTTTAGTACGAACTTTTCAACCGCCTTGGCCACGCCATCGTTCATGTTCGTATCCGTAACGTAGTCGGCCAGTTGCTTAATTTCGTCTGGTGCATTGCCCATGGCAACCCCAAGGCCTGCAAATTCAAGCATAGCCACATCATTATAGCCATCGCCCATCGCGATAACTTCCGAGCGCTCAATCCCGAGCTGCTGAATCAGCTGATTCAAGCTTGTCCCTTTGTTCACGCCATCTTCCGTAAACTCCAAGAAGAAAGGCTTGGAACGCATCACGTTCAGCTTCCCTGCCAGCTTCGCTTTTAACTTCTCCTCGACACGGACAAGCTTCTCCGGTTCAGCTACCATTAACACCTTAACGACTGGCACTTGAACCGCCTCTACGAAACTAGACGCCTCTACCACTTTCATTCCTGTAATTTCGGATTCAATCGCCGTATATTCATTCGGCGCTGCCGTCACAATATGATCGCCTACATACGTCAGGGCAGACACGCCTTCTTCCACGCTCATTTCATACAGATCATGCGCCATCTGCGGCGTCAGTGTACTGCTGAATGACTCCTCTTGCGTCTTCCAATTAATAATCTTTGCTCCGTTGAAAGACAGAATGTAGCTGCCATAACGTTCTAGATGCAGCTCATCCGCCAGCGCTATCATCGCATAAGTAGGCCGTCCTGATGCTAGTACCACCTTTACGCCCGCTTCTTGTGCAGCCATTAGCGCTTGCTTGTTGCCGGGAGAGATCGTCCCGTCATCGCGCAGCAATGTATCGTCTAAATCCAACACAATCATTTTATAGGTCATATCGCAACATCCCTTTTATGTGATTTAGTAGAGTCGTTAATTAAGTTTACTATATCATTTCTAAAGGGACGATGTGCTTGGTTATTTTAGCATTTACTGCTCCACATATACCGAGACGGAGCCGCCATTTACATGGAACTCGCCCCATCCATCTGCATTAATCGTGACCGTGTTCGTTTGATTACCGGTCAGATCATGCCACACTTCCCCTGCATGCTGCTTACCAACATTCATCCACTTGGAACCACCAGGTCCGTCTGTAATTAAGGTTGCCAAGCCTGACTTCGCACGGGTGCTAACACCTTCTCGTGTCCAACCAATAACGTCCTGATGATCCAAATAATCATGCTGCTTGCCGTATGCATAGTCCTTGCGGGCTTTCAGGATCGGATCGAGCTTATCTTTCATAGCTGGAATCTCATAGCTGCTGCTACCGTTGGTTCCGTAGTAGTCGCCATAGAACACCGATGGATATCCTTGCTCACGTGTCAAAATAAACGCATACGCCAAAGGCTTAAACCAAGGGCTCACAACCGATTCCAACGCCTGTCCAGGCTGAGAATCATGGTTTTCAACAAGTGTAACTGCGAGTGTGGGATGATTCGCCACCACAGTTCCATTCAATATATTTCTCATATCATAATTGCCATGTCCCGTCGAAGCATAATGGAAATTATAATGCAGCGGCGCATCAAACACCGATTGATTATAGTTTGTTTTCGCCAAATAATTGTTCAACGCATTTACATCGTTCTGCCAGTATTCCGCTACCGTAAACATCTCTTTTCCAGTTTGCTGCCTAACATGGTTCACCCAATCACGAAGATACTCGTGCTTAATATGTTTAACCGCATCTAAACGAAAACCATCTAGATTCAGCTCATTCGCATACCATGTGCCCCACTTTTTCATCTCATTAGCCACATCAGGATGCTCAAAATCAATATCCGCAAACATGAGGTAGTCATAGTTTCCTTTTTCGCTTGAGACTTCCCAGTCCCATGCCTTGCCGATACCTCTGAACTTATAAATACGGCTCAAATCTTTTCTATCATCCCAATCAGTACCGTTAAAATGGTACCACTTCCACTTGAAATCGGAATATGTATTTCCTCGCCCAATAAAATCAAAGCCTGTCCACGCATCGATCTCATAGTCACCAGAAGTTTCGCGGTTCCGATTGTTCGGGTCGACTTCAACAGCTGTCACAGCCTCGGTATAATCGGCTCCGCCTTTATGGTTCATGACAACGTCGCCGTACACATCGATATTTTGGCCATGTAAAGCCGTAATCGCTTCTTTCAGCTCTGCTTTTGTGCCATACTTAGTGCGCACTGTGCCTTTCTGATTGAATTCCCCTAAGTCATACAAATCATAGGCCCCATATCCGACATCTTGCTGTGACGTCCCTTTGAATGCCGGTGGAATCCACACCGCTGAAATCCCTTTAGTCGCCAAATTTGCAGCATCGTTTTGCAAGCGCTTCCAATGAGTTCCATCACTAGGAAGGTACCATTCAAAATACTGCATCATCGTCCCATTGTCTGTCGTAGCTGCTTCTGCCTTCTGTCCGTAAAAAGGAAGCATCATTCCAAGCGCTAAACAGGTTACAAGTACTCGTTTAACTATTTTCATCTTGACTCACACCCCTTATTCTAAGTTGTGAAAACGTTTGCACTGGAGCTACTAATCATTATAATTTTTGTGCCCGATTGCGTAAAGGGAGAAGATATTGATGTCGTAAAGGCCTACTCTATTTGCGCCATTGGGCTATTCTATTGGGCTATTGAGCTATTGGGCTATTGAGCTATTACGCTATTGCTTTATTAGCCCTTTTTGCTCAACACCTTATTCCGTACAACAAAAAAACCTCCAACTCCACAATAAGGTGGAATGGAGGTTCTTATCCTTTTCATCTCTCTCCCTGATCAGGTAGAGCTCTCTTTAATGTCTCTTTATTTATTGTAGTGTAAAATTGTTCAACCCCAAATTATTCGTTTCATTATTGTCCTTGCGGGAAACGGCTCCCTGATACACAATCTTTCCTGTTTCCAATTCGGCAACGATGACTTTAGGAGCTACATGTGACCTGACTAACAAGTACAAACGGTTATTAGCGATTCGCGATACATTCACATCGTGACGATTTGCTTGCAGCGCGATACTAACTTCATTTTTGACCTTGTTATCCGCTATATTGTAATAAAGGATTTTTGGCCCCTTTTCATTTGACCACAAGGCGAAATATAAATCGTCACCAGACTGTCGGATAAACAGATCTTCAGGATTTTTCTTTTTATTCAAAAAAGTATGGATCTGAGCATGATCGACTTTCTTTAATGTTTCGCTTCGTTTATCGTAAACAACTAGCTCCCGGTGGACAACATTATTGGTATCCGATTCTGGACTTTTTGTCTCTCCCTTTTTAAGGTGGGTCAATTCAAAGACAGCATAGTTTGTTTTCTTATAAGGGTCCGGTTTATACACTTCCTCAACACTTATCTGAATGTCCTTGTCTTCGGAAATGTTGGGTAGGAGCATTCGATCTTCCACAAGACGCTTCTGATCCAAATCTACGGTATATTGGCGGACTTGTTCTGAGTTGGTTGACTGACCACGTCCCCAAACATTAGCAAGCAGTTTCATAGTCTGTCCTTTAATTTGAACATCAGATATGTGAATTATTTCTTGCACGTTCTTTTTCGGTAATTTGATATCGAAGGAAGAGCTAACATTCTTACTCTTATCGAGTAAGGAAACCGTGAATACATCTGACTGCATTCCCAAATTGTCATCGTGATTCTCATCCACGTATCCTAGAATAGTATCGCTCTGGTAAAGGACACTTATGTCCGTTTTTCCTCGCATAAATTGTCGGTGCTCTTTAACCAATCTTCTCAACTCTTCATTGTGATTACGATGTGTATATAACGTTTCCCAGTAGGATATCAATTCATTTCGATATGTACTTCCTTGCGTGTTAATAGAGAGAATTTCCATTCCAAAGTCAGCTTTTACATCGAGTGAGGTAGCTTCCTTCTCATCACCAGCCATTGTTTTCAAATAAAACTCCGGTCTGTTCCCACCAGATTCCGTGATGTAATACATACCCGTGGATAGCGCGATAAAAGGTATAAGCACCGCAAGCTTCCAATAACGTTTCATTGGTTGCACCTCCTTAAATAGTTATCTTTTTTCGTAGCAAATAGGAACTCAACCACAGCGAGCCACAAATAATTAACGCCCCAACCATAACTCTCATAAGGAGAACTTCAATAGGATAAAAGTAGTCCGGATACCATACCCATGACACGAAAGTAGGAAGCGCAAATAAAAGACCGGCAGCAATTCCATAAACAACACCTGCCACAATTCCTTTAAGTCGGAAGCTTCTTTCCAACAGAATCGCTGTAAAGACAACAATTACACCCACGACACCTGCTCCATAATACAGTACAAATTGCATGAAATATGGAGGGATAAATATACTTAAGAGCTCGTGACCCCCAATGATTTCCACAACAGATAAGCTAGTCCTTAATTCGCTTGGAATCATAACATTGTACGTCGCAAGCTGAAGAGGAAGCAGCAGCAATTGAAAAGTAACTAAACCCAAGACAAACAGGAGGATAGCACTCAGCTTGGCCAAATATATATTCATTCTTGAAGTTGGCAGCATAAGAAGCCGGTAGGCAAACGTACTCTTACCGAGCCATTCCCGGTACCAGATCAGAAAGACATATAGCAGCAGGATGGCTACACACAACATGATCGGACCTGCAAACCACAAGGATTGGAATCCATGTTCCACATTTATCTTCCCGAATCGAGCCACATATTCGTTAACCGATAACGAATGTAGATACATGGCTCGATTGGCACTGCTCATCAAATGATTCGCAGACAAGAAAACCCCAACAAACTGCAACACTAGGGTCACAAGGCCTAACACCATATAAAATTTGCTAAACCGATTAATCTCCCAGTTCAAAAGTTTCAAATAGTGCTTCACGGTACATACACCTCTCTCATTACATCTACGACCGATTTCCCTTCCTTTAATCTCACATCCTCAGCACTAAACTCCTTCATGACCCTGCCCTGATCCAGCAGGACGACCTTATCAATCAAATGTTCGATATCGTGGATTTCATGCGTCGTAATAATGACCCCACGATCCTCAATTAAATGACTCGTGAACACATTCGTAATCTGCTCCCTGCTGAAAATATCGATCCCCGAAAAAGGCTCATCCATAAGCACATAATCGGTATCCAGAGACAAACCGATCAATAAATTAACTTTAGCCGCGTTTCCTTTGGATAAATCACCGATTCGATCCTCTTTTTTTAGCTTAAAAAAGGACATCAGTTCCTGCATGCGCTGACTGTTCCAATTGGAGTAGAAGTCCTGCATAAATTGCGTTGCTTCACCGATTTTCATATGAGAAGGCATTGTCAGCGTATCTGGGATAAAGACAACTTTTTCATAGAGCCGCTTATCCAGTGGCTGACCATCGATCCGAATTTGACCGCTGTTTACTGGAGTCAATCCCATAATGGCTTTCATGACCGTGGACTTACCCACCCCATTAATACCGACCAGACAAGTGATTTGCCCTTTTTCTGCCGTGAACGACACTTCGTCCAACACTTTTTTTCTCCCATACTTCTTGCTAATCCGATCCAGTTCTATCATCTAGCAACCTCCTTAGCGTTTGGCCGTTGTGAAACCTTATTCGTAAGCAAGTACTACTCTTTTACACGTTGCAATTCATATTTTTCTCTCACGAGGTGCAGCAACTCATCAATGGGCACTTCAATTTTTTTGACCGATTCCACAAATACATCAATGGCTCCACTAAGCAGTTCCGCTCTAATCGAGCTCAATACCTGCTCATCCATCGTAATCCGGCTGGGGGAATTACCTTCTGTCGTAATCAACTTTTGTTCCTCCATTTCCTTATAAGCTCTTTGTACGGTATTGGGATTAATCTGAAGCAGACCAGCCAGTTCCCTCCGGGATGGTATTTCCTTGCCTGCTGCTAGCTTGCCTGTTGCGATTTCTTCCTTGAAATATTGAACAACTTGCAAATAAACCGGATCGCGATTGTTAAACATGACGTTCATATAATCAACTCCTAACTTCCTTTCTTGCTAAACCTGATCTCGATACACGTCTGCAAGTGTGTGTATTAACTAGTTCATACACTAATGAGTGTACTATACATGTAATACACTACTTTTGTCAACGATTACCTTTCACAGGCAACTGCTGCGGGTAATAAGTAATCCAACCTGTTACGTGTACCTGTTTGTACCGTACGGTGTAAAGCGTTCATTTTTAAATGTCGCAAAATGGTACTTACTTTGATAAGATACATCTTGTAATTGGTATATTTTTTAATACAAAAACCATTGTAGACTGGAGGATTGTATATGGTCACGGCATACGTTGAACGCATTCAAGAGGTTTACCCTGATTTGCACATTTACGATGTTGAACCGAATAATATCGGCCAAAACAACGACGTACTTATCGTGAGTAAATCGCTCGTATTTCGATTTCCTAAACATGCACCAGGCGTAGAACAATTAAAAAGAGAGACCGATTTATTAAAATTGGTTGGGAGCATCGTAACATTGCCTGTTCCCGATCCTACGTATCAGTCTTTTGACAACATGGAAGTCGGCAAAGCCTTTATGGGCTATCGATTCATTGAGGGCGCTCCTTTTTGGAAACAAGATTTATTAGACATCAACAACCCAGATGCCGAACATGCCATTGCCCTTCAGCTCGTTACTTTCCTGATGCAAATCCACGCTATAGATACCCAAGCAGTAGCCCATTCTCAAGAGGAATGTGAAAATATTCATGACATGATGAGCAAATTGTTCAGCCATTTCCAAGAGAAGCTATTTCCCTTTATGCGTGTAGAGGCCCAACATGAAGTGTCGAATAATTTTACTACCTTTCTGAGCAATCCTCATAATCGGAATATCAAGCAGACCTTTATTCATGGCGACTTCGGTACAGGAAATATCATCTGGAGTCCGGAGGAATGTACAATTGCCGGAGTAATTGACTTTGGCGGCTCTGGTCTAGGTGACCCCGCCTATGATTTCGCGGGAATCCTCGCTGGGTACGGAGAAGACTTTTTCGAAAAATGTATTCGCTTGTATCCCAATGGGCGGGAAATCGCTGAGCGCGTTCATTTTTATCGAAGTACGTTTGCTTTGCAAGAAGCTTTGCATGGGGTAGAGCATGATGACGTAGAAGCTTTTGAAAATGGGATCAAAGAGTATCGATAAACACTCACCTTTCTCATGTAAATAATACTTCCCTATATCGACTAAGGAGCGTGTTCTGTATATGTCAATTCAAGTCGTGTTATTTGATTTTGATGGAACCCTTGCTGATACCTTACCCTTATCATTCCATGCCTTTAAGGCCGTATTTAAACAATACGATAACAGAGACGTGACCAACGATGAGCTTATTGCGATGTTTGGGCCAACTGAGGAAGGCATTATTAGTGATAACTTCCGAGATAAAGCTTCCGTTCCACAAGCCATTCACGATTACTACTCCTTATATGAACAAGGTCATTATGATTCAAGCCTCAGCGACCAAGCCATTATCGATTTACTTCAATTTTTAAAAGAGCAAAACGTGAAGATTGGCGTTATAACCGGTAAAAGTAGACGTGCTTTTCATGTTTCATCCGAGGCTTTGCATTTACTGCATTTTTTTGATATCGCGATTACTGGTGATGATGTTGAAAAAGCAAAGCCCGACCCTGAAGGTATATTTAAAGCATTGGATACGCTAGGGATACACCAATCGGAGGCCGTATTCGTAGGAGATAGCAATGCGGACATACTTGCCGGTATGGCCGCGGGGATACGTACTTACGGCGTTCAGTGGCTTTCTACATCCCAAAGCTTGGTCTATGACGTTCTGCCGGATCGAATTTTTATGCGTGTGGCTGATTTTCGTGAGCTGCTTGCTGAAGAGATCGTCTTCCATAGGAGCCGATAGAGTGATAATGGGGGCTGCTTGTCTAGCCCCCATTTCGCCTTGTCAGTTCACCCTTCATGTGATTTGACAATTTATCAGTTGAGTAGTAAAGTGATATTAAGATTAGCGAAGGGGAGAAAACGAAATGCGTAATAATACGATAGGATCATTAATCTGGTTACGCTTAATGCGTTTTACAACCCAGAGCAATCAGATGTCGAATGACTTTTTGAATCGATTTGGATTAACGACAGCACAATTTGACGTACTTATGCAAATTCGCACCTACCAGCCACTCACGCAAATGGAGTTAGCTGAGAAAGTGACGGTTACACAAGGCGGTATTTCGCGTATGCTCGTTCGCCTTGAAAAAGAGGGCTATATTGTACGTAAACTCGATTGGAAAACAAAGACGATTAGTCTTACCGCTAAAGGTGAGTCTATTTTAGAACAAGCGATGCCCGATCAATTGGCCTTTCAATCGTCATTTTTTGACGATGTATTAAGCGAAGAAGAACAGAAAACACTATACTCACTAATGACACGCGTTCATAAACATAGCCTTTCTAAGGAGATACCTCCTGAATAGATTTTTTTACACCATCACTTGACTAATCAAATGATAAATAGAGGAGGAACTGCCATGTACACCATTGCAGGACACCATCATGTGACGATGCTAACTAAAAGCGCACACACCAATAATGAATTTTATCAAAACGTATTAGGATTACGCAGAGTGAAAAAGACGGTCAACCAAGATGACCCTACGATGTATCACTTATTTTATGGCGATTTAACTGGCAGTGCTGGGACGGAGCTATCTTTTTTCGAACTTCCCATTGCAGGGAGAATGGTGCGTGGGACGAATGCGATTACGCAAATCGGACTGCTCGTGCCGTCGTATGACAGCCTTGTATTTTGGAAAGACCGCTTTGAGCAGCTACATGTCAAGCATGGTGACATTACAACGTATGCTGGCCGAGATGCTATCCACTTTGAGGACTCAGAAGGCTTGCGCTTGATTTTAATAAATAACAACGGTGAAGAAATCCCAGCTCATTGGTCAGCATGGGGTGACTCTACGGTCGTGCAGCAACATCGAATTCTAGGATTAGGTACAGTCGAAATGACCGTGCGCTACCTTGACCGTTTAGCCAATGTATTGAAGGACATGTTCGGTTATGCGGAAATAGCTCGCTCTGAACAGGAGGCCATTTATCAGGCCGTAGCTGGGCAGGCATTTGGCGAGATTGTGATTAAACAACAAGAAGGGCCAGCTGAGAAGTATGGCCGAGGAAGTGTGCATCATTTAGCAATCCGAGTGAACAACGAAGACGAGCTGCGTTATTGGGACGAGAATGTGAAGCAACGTGGCTTCCAATCAACAGGAATTGTAGATCGCTTCTATTTCAAAAGCCTGTACTTCCGTGAATCCAACGGAATTTTATTCGAAATTGCGACTGATGGCCCTGGATTCACTGCGGATTCAACCATTGAAGATCTCGGTAAAGCATTAGATTTGCCACCCTTTTTAGAGGCACGACGCGCTGAAATTGAAGCCAAATTAAAACCACTTGATTAACAACTTCATTAAGAGGGAGAGAACAACTATGAAACCATATCGAATCGATCCAGATAAAGGTCTTGAAATCGGTCTATATTCTATTGGAGACCATTTAGCGAATCCACATACAGGCACCAAGATTAGTGCCGAACAGCGGATTCATGAGCTCATTGAAGCAGGTAAGCTCGCTGATGAAGCAGGACTGGATGTATTTGCTGTCGGGGAAAGCCATCAGACGCATTTTACAACACAGGCGCATTCGGTCATTTTAGGGGCCATCGCACAAGCAACAAAAAAGATTAAAATTGCTAGCTCGGCAACGGTGTTAAGTACATCTGACCCTGTTCGGGTGTACGAAGATTTCGCTACCCTCGACCTAATCTCGAAAGGTCGCGCTGAAATTGTCGCTGGGCGTGGTTCACGTGTAGGGGCATACAGCTTACTAGGTTATGATGTACGCGATTATGAGGAATTGTTTGAGGAAAAAATGGAGCTTCTAATGAAGCTGAATAACGAGGAAAGTGTAACGTGGGAAGGGCAATTCCGTGCACCTTTGAAAAATGCATCCATTTTGCCGCAGCCTCAAAATGGCCAGATGCCCATTTGGCGGGCAGTAGGCGGGCCGCCTGCCAGTGCCATTAAGGCTGGAGTTGCAGGTGTACCGATGATGCTGACAACGCTTGGTGGTCCAGCAACTAGCTTTAAGTATTCCGTTGATGCGTACCGTGAGGCAGCAGAGCAAAATGGATTTGATCCCGCGACGTTGCCTATTGCAACGACAGGTTTGTTGTATACAGCTGCAACGACGCAGGATGCGCTGCGCGAGTACTACCCGCATATTAACGCGGGGATGCAGGCTTTGAAGGGCAGCGGTTATCCGAAGCAGCAGTTTGCTCAAGCTGTCGATTATCGTGATGCCCTAATGATCGGTAGCCCTCAACAAATTATTGAAAAAATGCTCTATCAATACGAGCTGTATGGGCAACAGCGCTTTATGGCGCAGGTCGATTTTGGTGGCGTGCCGTTCGATAAGATTGCGAAAAATATTGAACTGCTTGCAACGGAAATCATGCCTGCGGTTAAGAAGCATACAGCCAAAAAATAAGGAGTGATTATGATGAAAATTGTAGGTCTCGCTGGGTCTAATGTCGGAACTAAGACACGTACAGCAATGGATTATACACTCCAAGTAGCGCGTGAAAAATATCCAGATGCGGAGATCGAGATTACTCTGCTTGATCTCGCTGATTACGATATGGTCTTTAGTGATGGCCGTAATTATTCAGATTATGAGGGTGACACCAAGTTCGTTACCGAAACCATTATGGCGGCGGATGCCATCATTATTGGAACACCGACATTCCAAGCTTCTATTCCGGCGACTTTAAAAAATATTTTTGACTTATTACCCGTCAACGCCTTTCGAGATAAAGTCGTGAGCATGCTCGTTACGGCAGGTACAGCTAGACATTTTTTAATGGCGGAACAGCAATTAAAACCAATACTGGCGTATATGAAGGCGCATATTGTACCGACTTATGTATTTATAGAGGAAAAAGATTTTCAACGCAAAGAGATTGTAAATGACGACGTTATGTTCCGTATCGCACGACTAGTAGAGGATACTGTGCAGCTAGTCCATGCGTATGCACGGATTCGAGAAGAGAAAGATGTGGAGTATGATTTTTGATAATTTTCATTGATTTTAGGTGATTTCGCCAAAAGTTAAAATAGAGCGCTGCTTAATAGGCAGCGCTCTATTTTTCAGGCTATCGAAAAAGCAAAGTTAGTTCTTAACGGTTGCCATAGTAGCTATATCGCCAGATTTACCTCGTTTTGATTTCTAATGGTTATAGGTGAGCTTATTTCTCCAATTCCACTCAAAATCCAGCTGTTTTCATCGTAATAAGCGCCATCATAACCGTTACATGTGGAATGGATTCATTTTCGCTGAAATAACAACTGTGGCGACCGTTAGGAGAGGAAGCACAGTGAATCAGCTAACTACCAACCGATAAATGCGAAGCTGCTTGCCGTTATTTCAATGAAGAGAAACCCTCGTCTTAACAAACAGAGGTTGCTCGACAAGCTGCGAACTGGAGCGCTGCTTATTACGCAGCGCTCTAGTTTTTTTCTGGTTTTTTTGAATATAGCCCATTCCAAGCCAGAGGTTACTTACATCCGAATCACAACTGCGCTTAACGGATCAAGCGTAATCGATTTCTTCTTCAACTTGTAGCCGGACCGTTTAGCTACAGCCTTTACTCCTGCTTCGTCACTGTCGACAATGACTGTTCCAGACGTCAAATCGACTGGGAGCGTCAGCTTTCTGCTCTTACTGTCCGCGTTCACGAAGACGTAGTACTGACCAGTGCCATCCGTCGCAACATTTTTGTAGCCGATAACAAGATCGTTCTCTTTCATTTCCGGCGCTTTAATAAGCGTGACATTGGAATCTACCACGTTCTTATCGCCGAGTCTAAACGCGTTCGTATGTTTACGAAGCTCAATAAGCCCCTTTGTGTACTCGCTTGTCACATGGTTGACCGGATATTTCTTCGCATCTGTAGCCTTGGTCCAGTCGAACATATTAATTGCATCCGACGAGTCGTACGAATCGTGTACGAAATGACCAAACTCTTTGCCCGACTGATCCTTAAAAGTATGGTACTTATGCTCTGGAACACCTTCGCCTTTCCATTGCTTCGTACGTCCGTACTCCTGTCCTGCATGGAGGAATGCTGTTCCCTGCGTAGTCAGAACAAGCAAGTTGCCGATACGCATGCGCTTATGGATTTCCAGATTATTCGCTGGAATTGCAGGATCTTTCTTGATCGACTGTGCAATAACGTCATATACAGGAAGGTTGTCATGTGCCTCAATATAAGGCACCATGTCACCTGGGTCATCAGCTGGCGTATTGCTTGGTTGACCTTTAATATTGTTCAGGATCGTCTGAATGTTTCTTGCTCCACCTGTAATGAACCGTGGCTCGCCCTCAGAGCCGAAGCCCGACTTTAACTCATTGCGAATTTCGTCAGAGAATACGCCGACGCTGTTCGTCTTGTTCATCCAATCCTGATCAGCTCCCATGCCAGCGAGCGATGGATCAGCCATATGCCCCTTAAAGGTGCGCCAGCCCTCTCCGATGAATAGTGCGTTCGGATTCAAAGCTGCGGCTGCGTCGTACGCCTTCTGTACGGCAGGGTACGTAGCATCGCCCATCATGTCCCAGCGCATGCCGTCGATTTTGTACTCATCGAACCAATATTTGACCGAATCGACCATTAGCTTCTCAGCCATAGCATGATTCGTCGCTAGATTATTGCCGAAGTCTCCAAGGAAATCGCCATTCGCATTTTGGAAAGCATAATAGTTCGGCACAATATCGTTCAAAATATCTGTCTTCGCCGTATGCGTGTACACGACATCCAGCACGACACCCATATCCGCGTCATGAATCGCATCGATGAGTTCCTTCAATTCCTTCACGCGCAGTTCAGGGTCCTTCGCATTTTCGGAATAAGCACCGTCTGGCGCGAAATAACCGTGGGGATCATAGCCCCAGTTATATTCATTTCCCTTCGTCGAATAGTTCAACTCACGCTTATCCATTGCTGCTTCATCACCGTAGTACCAAGCCATGACTGGCAGCAGTTGAACGTGAGTAACGCCAAGCGACTTAATGTATGGTAGCTTATCAATAAAAGCTTTGTACGAGCCCCAACGTGCTCCAAGCTCGCCTTTCGGAATAGAAGGGTCGGAAGTGAAGTCGCGAACATGAGCTTCCCAAATAATCGCGTCCTCCCGCTTCTCGTAACCTTTAATGTTAGCGTAGCCGAAACCTTGCGGATTCGTCCCGCTTAAATCAACGATTGCCGCTTTTCCTACGGTGTCGCCGTCAGGTCCAGCCTCACCTTTCGTGTTCACACGGAACTCTGCCAACGACTTCGCGTAAGGATCAAGCACCTTTTTCGTTACACCGTCATTCGTAACCTCATATTGATAAAAATAACCGCGCAGATCGGTAACCTTTTTTCCAGACAAATCACTCGGACTCACTTTGGCGAACCAGACGCCATGGTCTCCTCGTGTTAGATCTACACTTCCGACGTGAATCGTAGCGTCTTGTTTGTCAAAAATATTTGCCGTAACCTTGCTCGCCTTCGGCGCCCACAGCTTCAGCCCCACGCTTCCATTATCGTAAGTTGCGCCCAAATCGTTGCCGTTATAAGCATACTTACTATCAATTAAGCGCCACCCTATATTCGCCGTAACCTTACGTCCTTCGTATTCAACGGACAATGGCGCCAGATCCAGATTAACAGGTTTAGTCAACATCAATTTCACCATCGGCTTACCTGCTTGAATGGTTACGGACTGAATCGGCAATAACTCGCCGTTTCGATCTTTGACCACAATAGATTGCGCTAATTTGTGCTCTTCAAGCCCCTCCGTTGCCGTAAATCCAAGCATGAGCTCGGCATCGGAGACTATTTCGGCAGATTGAATCGCCTTAGCGACTTCGCCTGCTGGTGAAGAATATACCTTGTCGTCTCCTTGCTTAATCCAAACCTCATTCATGGACGAAGTGAGCATGACGGACTTGTCGCCGCCTTCTTTCTCTCCTGTCGTACGGTTGACGACGAGAAACCCTACTTTTGAAGCATTTGCAGCTAGTGGAACATCCACATAGGCTCCGTATCCATCCCGTTTCTCGGGCGGAAGGGCTGTTGCACCTTTTGGCCAGTCGTTAGAGGGTGCAGCCACATGCTCCCATAGCCATAAACCATATGTATCATAGTTATTGTCCGCACGTGTGTAGTGAATTCTGAGATGTCCTGCCGGAATCTTATCTGTAACAGCCGATGACGGCCCCCCAATTGTGTCCGATCCAAGCGCCATCTGAGACGCTCTAACTAAAGTAACCTTTTCTGGGAACCCACCGCTAGCTTGCGCAGGCGGAATGCTAATGGTTGTCGAAGTCAACGTTGTAATTAGAAAGGCCGAAATAACTGTTCCGAACCGTTTCATGCTTATCATAAATAGTCCCCTTTCATGTATGCAAACGTTTGCATTTTGTTAAAAATAAATACAAGCGAGCCCAAGTGACCTTTTTCAATCAACCAACTTACGCTGGTGAAAATCAACTTGAAAGCGCTTGCTCAATGTCATTCTAATCTCCACATTTGAGTCCTGTCAATCTTTATTATAAGTTATGAGTGAACAATCACGAACCCCTGTGATTTCTAAATTAGCGAAGTTGACCAAAAAATTTTCGTATATCTGCTACTAAGAGATCAGGTGCTTCCATAGCTGCAAAGTGACCCCCGCGATTGAATTCTGACCAGTGTACGACATGATGCTCTCGTTCGACCAATCTTCGAATCGAACAGTCGTGCGGAAACACAGCTACACCGGTTGGAACTGTCGACTTATGAACCGGTTGGCCCCAAGCGTTAGCCCCCTCTTTATAAATGCGAGCCGATGATCCTGCTGTTCCGGTCAACCAATATAACGTTACATTGGTCAGGAGGAGATCGAGATCGACGGCATCTTCGGGGAGCTTGGCGGTAGGATCCGTCCATTCCTTGAACTTCTCGACAATCCAAGCAAGCTGGCCTACGGGGGAGTCAGTAAGGCCGTAGGAAAGTGTCTGCGGGCGCGTGGCTTGTATAATCGCATAGCCAGATGCTTCATAGCCTTGGTCACTTAATTGTTCTAAGCGCTCGTATTCGATGTCCGAGAGGTCGATCCATTCTGTTGGATCTCCGGATGGGAACGCTGTAAGTCCATTGGCATGAACCCCAATAACATGGTTGGGGGCTATCCGTCCAAGCTCTAGCGAGATAATCGACCCTGTGTCTCCCCCCTGAACACCGTAACGCTCATAGCCTAGACGACGCATGAGTTCAGCCCATGCTTGAGCTACGCGTCCCGTGTTCCATCCCACTTCGGTGGTCGGGCCCGAAAAGCCGAACCCCGGTATCGAAGGGGCAACGATATGGAAAGCATTTTCTGGCTTGCCGCCATGAGCACGAGGGTCAGTTAGTGGTCCAATAATATTGATGAACTCTACAATGGAGCCTGGCCAACCGTGCGTGATGATTAACGGCATTGCCTCAGGCTCTGGTGAGCGAACGTGCAGGAAGTGGATGTTCTGACCGTCAATGGTGGTAGTAAATTGCGGGAATTGGTTCAGTAAGTCTTCATGCTTACGCCAGTCATAGTTAGACTTCCAGTACTCCACAAGCTGCTTAAGATAATCTATTGGTACGCCATAGTCCCAGCCCACATCTGATAATGCATCGGGCCAACGGGTGCGGGATAAACGATAGTGCAGATCATCCAGATCTGCCTGTGGGATATCGATGCGAAAAGGGTTGATTTCGGCGTCCTGACTAGTATTGCTCTGGACGCTGTGTACAAATAATTGTTCGGAGTGAATCATTGGGGGAGCCTCCTCGGATATCGTTATATACATAGTATGCCGTGGCCTACGTCTGTAATGGAATTGCAGAATTGCAGAATTGTACAATCGCAGAATCGTGTTCGCCTTTAGTACATTCATATTAATTCATGATTGCTGACAACAGTGTGTCAACAATCTTGCTGGATAGTCCCCATAGCGCTCCCCCACTTGGCTACCCTTCACTATTAGACAACTACTGTGCATACATAGCCGCTATTTCTAAAGCCGCTTCCCTTACTTTTGCAGCAACATGATTAGGCTCAACTACAAGTACGTCTGTCTGAAATTGAAGTAAAAAGCCGATCAGCCATTTTTTATCTGGAAAAGTGGTTCGTACAAGAAGTGCGCCCGTAGGCAGCTGTTCAATCTCCTTTTCACTAAAAAGGTCGAATACAGCCACTTTAGCCTCTCCTGAGAATTGAAGGACCAGATCAACATGCTGCTGGGTTGGCTGATTCTGAGTTCGTGGCGCTGCCATGCGCTGATTTAGTTCAGAAAGTGTAATTTCCCTGCGCTTATAAGAATCGGGCAGAACTTGAAGCTCCCGAATTCGAGATAGCCTGAAAATTCGGTAGTCCTCACGATGCAAACAATAACCATGGAGATACCACGCGTATCCCTTGAGGACGAGCCCCATCGGTTCAATGCAACGTTTCGTTTCGCTACCTTTACCATCGGTATAGCCAAACTGAATCAACTTGGTATCATTTACAGCCATGCGTAGCGTTTCGTACTTATTTTGTTCGGCTTCACTTTTTTTCCACGGGGTAAAATCGACAATAACTTGCTCGCGCTCGGATAACCGTCCTTGCTCCGCTTGCGAGACTAATGCTCCGACTTTATCGAGCAGGCGATCCATATTCGAATGATTAAGTGCCTTGGTCGACTGGAGACCGCGCAGCGCAGTCGATAACGCGATAAGTTCATCAAAAGACAACATCTGCCGATCCAAACGGAAGTTGTCCATAATCTCATAACCACCTTCTGCCCCTGTATAGGAAACAATAGGGATGCCCGCGAGGGACAATGACTCCAAGTCCCGGTAGATGGTGCGTAAAGAAACCTCCATTCGGTTAGCTAGCTCTTGTGCTTGAACACGCCTTCGGTTCAATAGAAGCATCGTAATGGCCATCATTCGCTCAAGCTTCATTCCTGCCCCTCCATTTCAACGTCATTTAAAAATATTATAAACGGTAGATAGGATCAGTCGACAATTTAAAAAAGGCCCCAAGTTTGATTAAGCCGACTGTAGCCCCCTTTTTCACACTGCATGCCGTTACATGTATGTTTTGTTACAATTTTAACCATTATATAATTAATAACTATTTCCATGATTGGAGACTAAATTGTGACGAACGAGAACCTTGAAGACGACCGTGTCATTGATAAAGAGGAATTGTGTAGCTATATCGTGGAAAGAACAGAACTAAATCGTGAACAGATCGACATCATTTTGAAACATGGTTCAGACTACTTAAATGGTCAAGAGGAAGACGAGGAGGGGGTTATTAGTATTGATATTGACGAGCAAGTTTCCTATATCACACGCCAACCCGATGTTTCACTGAGTGAGGAACAAGTGGAGCTTATTCTTGATCTGGAAATGGACTTCTTCTTGGAGAAGGGGCATGCTTCTGCTCGCGAAGATTAGTCCATAATATTGGTTGGGGTACATTCGAAGAACCCGTATCTTTTAAGAGTTCTTCGAATGTTTCACCAAATCATTGATGTTATTTAATATATGCCCCCGCGCTGCCTGTAACTGCAGCTGTAGCTGTAGCTGTAACGGCAAGCCCTTGCGTTACCTGTACTGACTCAAGCTACGCTCCAGTAACTCCTTCATCATTTCTTGCAAATGACGGGGAGCAATGACCTTCACTTCGGGTCCATAGGAAAGCAGCTTTCGCGCCGTAAACGGGAACTCCTCCGGGGACACCTCCCCACGCCATTCGTTATGTTGAACGGACTTGAATAACACATCTGACTCTGCGATCCTTGCCCCAAAATCAGTGAATTGCAGCACCACTTCTACCGTCTCCCTGCCATCCTCTGCCTTCAGCCACTCTTTAAGGGTCGGAATACACTCGTCCGACCGATGCAGTACATCCAACTGACTCATCCGATCGACCCGATACAACAACACCCGATCATGCTTTTTCGCTGGCATATACCAATAACCATGCTCATAGTAGATGCCAATCGGATGAGCTTGCACCTTTTTTGTTCCGCTGCGCGACTTGTACGAGAACTCAATGGCTCTCTTTTCAACTGCTGCGCTTAATATTTGCGTTGTTAGGGGCTCCGCCTGTACCGAATGATGTTGACGAAAAGTAATATGCTGCCTCATACGAGTAATCATATCTTGCACATCATCGGGCAAACTTGAAAAGTAATGCTCCGCCAGATAAGCGCGTATCGAGCCAAACGGAAAGTCGGGCACCTGCTCCAAATACTCGATCATCATAAACAGACCAAGCGCCTCATGCTGCGTAAGTTGCAGCGGCGGCAAGATTCTGTTAGGAAGAACACGGTAGCCCCCGTGTGCACCCACTTCTGTATACAGCGGAAAGCCTTTCTGCTGCAAATCATCTAGGTCTCGCTGAATCGTGCGTACCGATACATGGAAACGTTCAGCCAATTCACGAGCGGTGAATTTTTTTCTTGAGTCCAATATTCGCATTATCGCAAGCCTGCGATCATTCATTTTCTTCACCTAATTACGTCATATTTTGTCGTAGTTTAAATGTATCATACTTGTTAGAAAGGAGCGATTTGAATATGAAAAACAATAAAGTAGTGCTGTACATTGCTATAAGCTTGGATGGCTATATCGCCAAGCTTGACGGTTCGGTAGATTGGCTCTTTGATGTCGAAGGCGACGGAGGCGATAACGGAATCGGTGCGTTTTATAAGACAGTAGGGACAGTCGTCATGGGGCGACTCACGTATGAAGAGGTACTCACACTGTCTGAAGACTTTCCTTATGCCGATAAGCCGTGCTACGTCCTATCCCGCACGGAACACGCCCCTGCTCCTCACGTGGTGTTTACGGATGAGGACATCACTACTCTTATTCCTAGGTTGCAGCGTGAATCCGAGGGTGACGTTTGGCTTCTAGGAGGGGGACAACTGGTAGCCGCCTTTTTGGAAGCCAAATTACTGGATGAACTCGAGATCACCATCATTCCGAAAGTACTCGGAGAAGGCATTCCACTCTTCCCAACAGGAACGGTGCCAAGTACTTTACGTTTAACGGATATGAAGAGGATGGGGCAAATGGTTTCGCTTATTTATAAAGCGAATAAGAACTAGAGGCTTGGTTACAAGCCTCTCAGGCTGTCGAGAAAGCAAAATGAGTTCCTAACGGTTGCCATAGTGGCTATATCGCCAGATTTGCTTCGTTTTGATTCCTAACGGTTATAGATGAGCTTATTTCTCTAACTCCATTCAAAATCCAGCCGTTTTCATCGTAATAAGCGCCGTCATAACCGTTAAATGTTGAATGGGTTCATATTCGCTGAAATAACAACTGTGGCGACCGTTAGGAGAGCAGTCACAGCGAATCAGCTGACCACCTACGGTTAGGGCACAAGGATCAACTGACTACCAGCTGATAAATGCGAAGCCGCTTGCCGTTATCTCAATGAAGAGAATCCCTCGTCTTAGCAAACAGAGGTTCGTCGACAAGCTTGGAGACTTGGTTACAAGCCCCTATGCCTCTCAGCCTCTATTCCCCCGCATGATATGTGACGGCAGCACTCACGTTCTACTTGCAGGAGCTTCTGATTCAGCCACCTTTTTTACATTTTCCAGGAATGTAACAACGACCTTTTCATTTGCAAAAATCATAAACAGCTTGGCATACCACTTCAATGCTTTATTCGTTGCGGTGTATTTAAGCTTGGTCGTCTGATCATTTACGCGGTGCAGCTCATATAAAGCTGTAATCTCGAACATATTTGCCAATGTGAATCCAATCTTCATTTTCTTATCGTTTGCCTGATTTAAATATTCTAAGGTATGGACATCATACTCCTCGATGCGCTTGCCTTCTTTATATTTTTGACGGTATACACTACCGACAACTTCATCCGTAAGGTGGACGGGAGTATTATCCACCACCTGCGGCATAATCTTCTGCATTTGTTCTAACGAGCCATTTAGATACGACCATACATGTTCAATTGAACTGTTTATTTCAATTTCTCTTGACCATTGCTTCAATATATTTACCCCATTTTAATAAAAATAAAGTTTACGTAACCCTATCAGGATTGCACAACTGTGAAAAAGTATGCATGACTTACGCTCCAAGTATATTTGTAATCATGTGGTGCATAATATTCCATGACCAGACAAGCATCTACTTATGGAAAGTGATTGGGAGGTACCTATGAGCAACTTAACACGTGGAGATAAAGTCGTTTTGATTGGAACAGGTGCGGTGGGATCGAGCTACGCCTTTACTTTGATGAACCAAGGGATATGTAACGAATTAGTACTAATCGATCTAAACGAAGCAAAGACAAAAGGTGATGTCATGGATTTGAATCATGGCGTTGTGTATGCTCCAACTCCGCTAAAAATCCATTGCGGCACTTACCAAGACTGCGAAGATGCCGCAATCGTCGTGATTTGTGCTGGCGCAGCGCAAAAGCCCGGCGAAACACGCCTTGACCTCGTCAACAAAAACGTGGCCATTTTTGAATCTATTGTGAATGATGTTATGGCTTCGGGCTTCAATGGCATCTTTATTGTGGCTACGAATCCCGTAGATATTTTGGCATATGCAACATGGAAATTTTCTGGCCTGCCGAAAGAACGGGTCATTGGTTCAGGCACCATTTTGGACTCCGCTCGATTTCGTTATTTGTTGAGCGAGGAATTCGGTGTAGCTCCAACAAGTGTTCATGCTTATATCATCGGTGAGCATGGAGATTCGGAACTGGCCGTATGGAGTTCGGCCAACATCTCGGGCAAACTTATTGCGCCTTCTTTAACCGATGAAAAGAAAGAAGCCCTGTTTGTACAAGTTCGCGATGCAGCGTACACAATTATCGAGTCAAAAGGCGCTACTTATTACGGCATCGCCATGGGACTGGCGAGAATAACGAAGGCCATTTTACACAATGAAGAAGCGGTGTTGTCTGTTGGCTCTCTTTTAGAAGGAGAATATGGTCATCGGGATGTATATATTGGGGTGCCAACGATTATTAATCGCTCCGGTAGAAAAGATATCGTTGAGCTTTCATTAAATGAGGACGAACAAGCGAAGCTGGCTAACTCGGTGAACGTATTGAAGGACATTCAAGCTCCATATTGGAACGCCTACAAAGGGGGTTAGTAGCCATGTTAGTAGAGACCTTTGATCCCTTTCACAATTTATTGGTGTCCTCCTTGGTTGCGGCCATTCCCATTCTATTATTTCTTCTGTGTTTGACGGTATTTAAAATGAAAGGGATCTATGCGGCCTTGTTGAACTTGGCCGTTACCTTTTTGATAGCCGTGTTTCTATTTAACTTGCCTATCGGTGAGTCGATTGCCAGTGTCATACAGGGCACCATTCAAGGGGTTTGGCCCATCGGTTATATTATTATCATGGCCGTTTGGTTGTACAAAATCTCGGTCGTATCCGGAAAGTTTGACGTATTACGCGCAAGTATTTCGGGCATTTCACAAGACCAGCGAATCCAGCTGCTGCTGATCGGATTTTGCTTTAATGCATTCCTTGAAGGCGCAGCGGGCTTTGGTGTTCCCATTGCCATCTGTGCCGTGCTATTAGTTGCATTAGGATTCAATCCCTTGCAAGCCGCCATGCTCTGCCTCATCGCTAATGCTGCTTCAGGGGCATTTGGTGCCGTTGGTATTCCTGTAGCCATCTTAGACACATTGAATTTGGCGGGGCACGTCACTTCCATGAATGTCTCCATGATGACAGCTCTAACCTTGCCCCTTATTAATTTCACGATTCCATTCTTACTTATTTTCATTATGAATGGATTCAAAGGGATTAAAGAAGTATTGCCCGCTATTTTGGTTGTTGCTACGACCTATACCGTCACTCAAGTTGTGATCACCTTATTTTTAGGACCAGAACTAGCTAATATTATTCCTGCTCTATTAAGTATGGGTGCGCTCGCTTTATTTTTACGAACATGGAAGCCGAAGCATATTTTCTTACTCCACAACCAAGAAACCGAAATCGTCCACCATACCGCGGGTGATGTTATTAAGGCGTGGTCGCCCTTTTATTTATTAAGCTTGTTTGTGTTAGCTTGGAGCCTGCCCGCATTTAAACAGTTGTTTATGCAAGGCGGTGCGCTTGCGTTTACCAAATTGCAGTTCGGCATACCCGGTTCCACGTTAAGTTCAAGCATTGATTTCGTTAGTGCAACGGGAACAGCTATATTGTTGGCGTGCTTAGTCACGATACTGACAACCAAATCAATCAGTATGGCAGCAAGCGTTGAATTGCTTGGCAAAACCGTATCCGAGTTTTGGATTTCCATTGTGATGATTTGCGCCGTTCTCGGCATCGCGAAGTTAATGACGTATGCAGGTTTAACAAATGCGTTAGGTGAATCCGTTGCAAAAACGGGAACCTTGTTTCCCTTATTATCGCCGGTACTCGGATGGATTGGCGTATTTATGACGGGGTCAGTCGTAAACAGCAATACTTTGTTCGCCTCTATTCAGGCTACGGCGGCAAGTATTGTAGGAACCAACTCAACCTTACTGGTTACCGCTAACACGGCTGGCGGAGTGATGGCCAAACTCATTTCCCCACAATCCATTGCCATCGCAACAGCTGCCGTATCGGCAACAGGTAAGGAATCGGAATTAACGAAAATGACCATTCGCTACAGTGTTGGATTACTCGCATTTGTTTGTATATGGACATTTATTTTGTCCCTCTTTTTGTAGGCGTTACATGCAATGCTCCTGTTACAGGTGAAAGAAGCGTCAAAGGACATGAGTCTACTCTTTGACGCTTCAAAAAATACGCCCGACCGCTATATTTAGTCTCACCTTATATTTTCTACTGAATTAGGCGCTCTACGCGCTTTACCAAATAAATATAAGACTGCACCAGCAGCTCCTGCTGTTCCACAAATAATATCAAGCATCGTGTCCGTTAAACTGCCACTTTGCGAGGCAAATCCGAATACATGGTCGACCGCAAACTCGAAAATTTCCCACATTCCAGCCACTGCTACAGATACATAGAAGGAAAACCAAATGATGATGTTGGAAGGCAGGCTGCTTAATGCTTTACGTTTAGCCATCTTGTTCAACATGAATTGTCCTACGAAACATAAAATAATTCCCGACAGCAGATGCTCCATCTTATCTAAATAAGGGATGACAGCATACATACTAAATAAGTTGTCGATTATCATCGTGATCATGATAAAGACCAACACTGCGAATCGTAGTACCGGAGATAGTTCGCTCTTGGTCCATATCATTGAACCCCTGAAGAGTAGCAGGGTAGTAATCGTGAGTGACGCTTGAAAACATTTGTCGTAAGCCCCAAACATGCCAAAATAAATAATCGATAATCCGCATATAACGTACATCAACATTTCAAAAACAAGGTTAAACCTATGCTTTTTTAAAGTAGCCTGCATAGCAGTTCCTTTCTGCCGACTGGATTTGTACTTTAAACCGTAAAAGTAGGTTTTTGAGACTGGTTAAATCGAACGACTATACATCTTGCATATGGCTAGAAGGCCGAGCAATGCCTACTCATCCATATTAAGAATATTCACTTTCTCTACCTTATATGCTGAGTAGCTCTCACATGGGTAACCGCTTTTTGAAACGTTATTAACGTTAAAAAGAGCTGTGATCACAGTAATCCCAGTTATCAGACTAACTTCACGTTATAGTTATTTCCTATTACATTTATTTGTTTTATATATTTTATCAATGATCTCTTTGTCGTTACAATGAAGTTAACACTTGAAGGAGGTCCTGTTATGCATTCATCGGTGAAAAAACTGTTTGATGCTGTTGCCAATGATTATGATCGGCAAAGAAAACAACTGATCCCTTGTTTTGACGAGTTTTATGGAATGGCCGTATCCTTGGTTGAAAGTATAAATCCCTCACCAAGCATTCTTGATCTTGGTGCAGGTACCGGACTTTTTTCAAGCATGGTCCTCCAAAAGTACCCTACCTCGCAGATTACACTTGTTGATCTTAGCGAAAAAATGTTAGAGGGCGCACGTGCAAGGTTTCACCCATTAGACAATATTCAATATGTCGTCGGAGACTATACTAACTTAAACTTCCCCCAATCCTATGACATTGTCATTTCTTCATTGTCGATCCATCACCTGACCCACACAGCCAAAAGACAATTGTTTTCCACCGTTTATCAGTCACTACATGACGGCGGTATTTTTGTAAATGCAGACCAAGTTGCCGGTCATAACTCGCAGAACGATGATTATTATAAGCGACGTTGGTTAGCACACATTAACGAAAGTGGTCTTACCGAGGAGTCCATTAATGCCTCCGTAGAAAGAAGAAAGTTAGATATCAATGCAAAGCTAGGGGATCAAATCAATTGGATGGAGCAAGCCGGATTTCATGATGTAGATTGCATGTATAAACACTTCGACTTTGCTGTTTTTTACGGACGAAAATGATTCGACGACGAGGTAGTTTACGACGTTATAACATTAAAATGACCAGACAAGTGCGTGCTGCGTGCTTGTCTGGTCATTTTATATAATGGCTTTGATTACAATGTCTTCGTAAATAAAGCGTTACGTATTTTTTCACCCGCTACTACAGGTATACGCAATCTCCTTACTCAAATTTACTTAACAACTCTGCTGCCTCTTCATGATCAGGCTCGAGTTCTAATAACTCTCGTAAATAATGCACAGCATCTGCGTCTAGTTCTAACTCAAAACAACAAATGGCCAGACAATAAAATACGGTGGATACGATCTCTTCATCGTCTGCATGTATCGATATTTCTAAGAATCGTTTGGAATCTTCGTACATTTCCATCTCAAACAGGATCAAGCCAGCATCAAGAGCTAAGTCATAACGCTGTTCCATGATATAGTACGAAGACCACATGATCTCGATGCCTCTTGCTATATCCAGCCGTTCTTCATCGTTTGCATCTGACAATAGCTTAGAGATCTGCCGCGCACTCTGAATGAAAAATTCCGCGTCGTATCCGCCTAAACGCCAAAAACTTAATATTGGCTGCAATTGCATGCTTTCGATATTGCGATCGACCCATTCCTTCAGACTAAAGAAGTCGTCCGGTCCAAAGCGTTCAATAAATCGACGATACGCCAGTCTTGTATGACCATAGCTCATCGGCGTATCCAAATTGAACACGCAACCCACATTTATATTTTTATAATGATGCGGCGGAAATACCGTCAGGGCTCCTCTTTGTTCAAAATAATACTGAATGGCATGGTAGTTGGCAGTTAAAGAAAAGCTCCCGTGTATAATCAACTCGGGTGGTTCTGAGAACTTCCAACTCTCAAGCAAGTGATCTCCTTTATCTGCTGTTATTAACAGAAATCCCGCCTGAGACAACCGATCCAGACGCTCTAAACAAGTCAATCCCGCGACAGGGAATAAAATATGTGAATCTTCCAACTCTTCCTGATACAATGCAATGACATCTCGGTAAGGATAGTTCTCTTGCTCATACTCCGGTGTCCGTCGATGCTCATATTGCAAAGAAATTTGACTTAATGCTTCTGACGGTCGCAGGGTATCCATCTGCTTAGGACTATCAACAATAACGTCCACTTCATAAATTTGACCATCGCCGACATAAATCAACTCTTGTGGAATACCATCAAAAAAGTAATTCGCAACAACGATTAAAGGTTGTTGTAGTTCGCCCTCATTAATCGTGGTGTCAGCCACAACCAGATTAAGCGCTGTGTCTTGCAGCGCATCAAATCGCGCAAAATCAAGCAATCCTTCGGCAATAAAAGACTGTAAAGCAGGATGCTCTTTCCAAGCCAGCACATTGTTCATTGCCAAATCGGTCATCACATAACGGAACGGCGGTATTGCCATTCCCGCGTAATCTCTCAATCGACACAACTCAACTAACACGTGGTAAGCTAGACGTCCCGCTCCTGCTCCAAGTTCCACAATGCACACAGGCTCTGTAACAAATCCCTGACTAGCCCGATCTTGAAGTAGCCCAAAAATCATTTCTGCATATGCAGTACCAATCATCGGATTACTCGTTATATATTGAGGGACTTGATCATTATTCCAAGCCTTCAATCCTAATTCTTCATAATAAGTTCGCTGAAGCTCCCATATTGGTGCCTCACTAAAACGGTAACGTTGTTCTTTATTTTCTGTCATTCACTCTTATCTCGTTTCTGCTAGTTATTGACTAGATGTAAATCACATTAGCCTTCTTACCTGCAATCATAACCTATTTTACGTTCAATCCCTAATTCTATTCAGCCAAAATGGGATTACAATCATCCAAAACCGCGATCGATTAGATGCAACAATGACCAAAATAATGTACCCTTTAATGAAATGATCAGCCCGAAACCATGATATTTTCGTGCACCGATTGCAAGGATACACCCCTCACTAACTCCTATAATTTATTTTGAAAGGAGGAACGATATGGACTGGCTAAATCGCATGAGCAGCGTAATGGACTATATAGAAACTCACCTGTCTGACACGATTGATTACGATCAGCTAGCTAGAATTGCCTGTTGTTCGACATATCATTTTCAACGAATGTTCTCGTTCATCACCAATGTGCCTCTGTCAGAGTATATTCGCCGCAGACGGCTGACACTTGCCGCGTTCGATCTTCAGAACGGAAATGTAAAAGTCATTGATGTCGCTTTGAAATATGGTTACGAGTCACCTGAGGCCTTTTCCAGAGCGTTCAAAAAAATGCACGGTGTAATGCCTATATCAGCACGCGATAAGGGTGTGTCACTCAAAGCCTATCCTCGGCTCTCCTTTCATATTTCAATTAGAGGAGATGTGGAAATGAACTACAAATTGGAGGAAAAACAAGCTTTTGAAATGTTCGGTGTTGCAACTGAAATTAATGCTGGCGGTGAGCATCCGTGCGTTGAAATCCCTGCTTTTTGGAGCAAATGTATTTCCGACGGAAGCGTTGACCGAATCCGCACTGCCGCGGGTTTAGGTGAAAATGGTCAGATTCATGCGGTACTGTACAACAATCAAGGCGGTGTATTTTCTTATCTGATTGGATATTTTATGCCTCCAAGTGGACTACCCGAAGGGTTTGAACAGCTATCAATCCCTCCGCAAACTTATGCAGTCTTCTCAACGGGATTATATCCTGATGGGCACAGCGGAATTCAGGAACTGTGGAGGCGTATCTGGGCGGAGTGGTTCCCAACTTGCAATTACGAAGCTATAAATGGTCCCGAATTCGAGATGACTTACGACCGAGGCAATGGCATGTATGAGATGGAAATTTGGATTCCGGTCGTCAAAAAAGACGGAAATGTAGGTTATTAAGAATTCATCTCATCATGCAAAAGACATTTAGATGAAATCGCCATTTAATGTGAATATTATTCATGAATGTAAGTTTAGGCTACGATTTCAGTTATTTTTTCGCTTATTTCAGTGAAATTGGCACCATAAAGCAGCGATTTGTATGGTGATGGCAGTCTTCCTTTGGATAAATTGGGCTTAAGAAATTCAATTCCAATGAGGAGAGTGCTTAGGATGACACAACAACACAACACAGCAAGACAATTGATAGGTGAAGCTTGGATTAGAAAAATTTTGTTGGTGAACGCTGTTGCGTCCGGGGGTACGGGTCTATTGCTTCTTTTATTTCCCGGGTTCGTTGGCGAGTTGACCGGCCTAGACAATCAGGCGGCCTTAATGGGAGTGGGTGCTTACTTACTCCTTGTCGTAGCTCTTCTATTAATAACGGCGAGCAGAAAGGTCGTTTCGCCTAAGGCTGTGCTTACTTTATCCGTCATCGATTTTCTGTGGGTCGCCAAGAGCATCGTTTTACTGGGGGCGAGCGGCCCCTACCTGACAGCTATCGGCGTAACTGCGGTCATTTTCGTTGCTCTGGTCGTCGGCGTATTCGCGGTATTCGAGGCTGTTTATTACAAACACAACCGCTATATAGCCTCATTCAACAGATAAATATGAATGCCATTTGGCGGACTCACAGTCCACATTAGGCGAGTAATTCATGAGGAAAGACATCCTTGGTCCTCCGCCACACACAAACGAACCTTTTGGTTCGCCGACAAGGAATTGGGGGCTTGCCGTCATTTTCAATAACTGTTGCAATGATTGTTATAATGACGTGAAGACATGCCCTTCGTAAAAGTTAGCCGTACATTAAACCGCCTGTCCATGCATATGAGCTCATGCTCTTCAGGCGGTTTAATGTTAATCTCAAGAACATCCTCTACCGTTCAAAAGCGTTGAATGTCATTTCAACAACGCAGGCGTGTCAGCGATTGGTCCGTTCGTGATGATGCGAAGCAGAACATCTACTTCTGGAATGCGGTAATACGTATTTTTTCCCACGTCAATTAACATAAGCGCATGCAGCACCGTAAGGTAGCTGGCAATCAACTGACCTGGATCGCCTTCAAGGAGTTCGCCTACTTGTTGCCCCTCAACAAATATAGGCATCAACACGTCAAAGAACGAAGCTGTAGAATGCTGCTGCAACAAAGCCTTCGCCTCTTCAGGTACTTCATCCGAGGTATCCGTGTACTGAATTAACCTAAAGTAATCTTTATCACTTTCACTAAATATCATCGTTGTTAACGCTCGAATCTTCTCAAGCGGTGATCCGGGCAGGCTAGAAATCTGTTCCATAGCGATTACAGCTCCCTCCATCGCCTCCTGGACGAGCTTAATAAAGAGCTCATTTTTTGAAGTGAAATAGAGATAGAGAAGCCCCTTGCTAATACCCGCCTCTGCGGCAATCATGCTCATTTTGGTACCGTTGATTCCGCTCCTTGCAAATACTTTTAACGCAGCACTCATAATTTGCTCTCTACGCTCATCGCGTACTTGCTGCAATTGATCTTCATTAAATCTTGCCAACGGTACTCACCCTCTATTTTTTATTTAAATCCGTTTGAGGGTTGAGGGCTGAGAGTATTTATATAAACGATGGAAGGATTCGGCTTAAAGTGTTCCAATCTACCGTTCCATCTTCCCTTACCCACTTCGCTGCTAGCCGCCTCCCCTTTGGAGATAGGTCTTTGGCAAGAACAGCAGCAATCCTATCCGGATTTATGACTTCTTGTGGTGAAATAATTAGACTTGTCATCATCATATAATTTTCAAACATTTCTATGTTATACTGTCCAATCGCCTGCTCAAGGTACGAATCAAAATAGTCCTGAGCAAAGGCAATCCCCTCCATGGACACTGGGCCTGTATAAGTCACGCCCGACCAGCGCAGATCGGATACCATACTAAACCACCAAGCCGGCTCGATGGCCTGTTGCATGTTGTGAAGCACATGAAGCTCAAAACGCGGGTCAGGCGTATGTCTCTGCTCTTGCAAGCATCTGGCTAACTGCTCTGCCTCAATTGCAGCGACTGACATGCCTTGACCGTAGACCGGGTCAAAGTTGCAGAGCGCGTCCCCCATGACCAGCAGTCCCGACGGCCAATGTTCCATCTGCTCAAAGTGATTGCGAATACATGCCGATACTCGAAAGCCTCGCGGCGCTGTAAGAGGCTCCAGATGTTTTACGATATCCGTAATCGCCGAGTCAAAAAGATCAGCAATCTCTTGCTCATACTCATCCGCATTCGTCGTCGGATAGGATTGACCGCCTGCACGGAACAGTAGCACTTGAGCGATATTATTCTCAATCGACTCGAACGTTCCAGTCGCAATCCCTTGGGCTGAATTGCCTTCGAGCAGAATCGTACTCCATTCCATCGCAACATGCTCCGGTACTTTATATTGACGGCTACTGTATCCAAACGATACGTTGACTCGTTCCGGCTCTGGCACTTCATAGCCGAGCTCCTGAAGCCATTGACCCAGTTTGGAGGATCGCCCACTCGTATCACATACCATATCCGTCTCAAGCATCATCGGCTGTCCATTGCCCGCTTCTCCTCTTTGTTGCAAATAAACGCCTGTAATCGTCATACCATCCGAACTAGCTTGCAAACTTGTTACCTCATGCTCCGTTATAAACCTTACATTGGGAAGCTGTGCGACACGACGACGGATAACCCATTCCAATAAGGCTCGGCTACAGCCTGCGTCCTTTTCATCAGGAATTACTAGCTTTCCATATCGATGGTAATGTAATTGTATCTGTTTATTCTCCCTTGAAAAAGCCCCCTGTGCGAGCAAATCATCAGCGTAGCCAGGAAACAACTCTTCCAATATGATCTTGCCACGCATTAATAGACGATGAGAATGGAACGCTTGAGGAGTACCGCGACGATTCTCAGGACCGTCCGGAAATCTGTCTCGTTCTACGATCACAACTTCCTCATAGTAATCAGCCAGAACCCTTGCTGCGAGTAGTCCCGCTATACTTCCTCCAATGGTAATAGCCCTTTTCCAACCTTGACTCGTACTCATCATTCATCCCCCTTTTATAATGACCGACTGGGTCAGTCATTAATTGGATATAGGTTAATCCATATTCTTCTAGCTGTCAATCAAAAAGTAAAGATGCTGTGTTAATGGGTGAGAAAAGCTATGAATTCGAGTTCCAATTCAAAAAAACGGTGAGTCTGGCTATAACGGAGTCAAGCACAATATCTTCTCAAACACCATGCAGTTTGAATCTAACTCGGAAGTAGAAATGGTCACCATCCTGCTGTAATTAAAAATGACCAGACAAGTACGTACTTGTCCGGTCATTTTATATCATCGCTTAGAGTTCAATTCCTTCGTGTATGAAGCATTACGTATTATTTCCCCAATATGATATTGCAAATTCGATCAACATCATGTTTTGACAACTCGGGGTAAAGTGGTAAAGTAAGAACTCTTTCAGCTATATATTCTGCCACAGGCGTTTCGTTTGAAGAAAATCTTCCATCATAACATTCAAATTTACTTGTCAGGGGGTAGAAATACTTTCGTGCTATAATGTTTTCTTGAGCAAGAGCGGCATGTACTTGGTCACGGGTTTTCCCGAATTGTTTCTCGTTGAATACAACTGGGAAATAAGAATAATTTGAAGACACTCCCTCCTGCGATTCAAGTAGTGTCAACCCTTTAATCCCCGATAGTCGCTCTTTATAAAGCTCCACAACTGATTTCCTGAATGCTATATTTTCATTCACATAGCTAATATTACAAACTCCCATAGCAGCAGAGAATTCATTCATTTTGCCATTACCACCGGCATAGGTAATACTTTCAGGAGATACAATCCCAAAATTTTTAATTTGGTACAGTTGATTTTTAACTTTTTCATCTGCAAAAGTTAAAGCTCCACCCTCAATCGAGTTAAAGACCTTTGTTGCATGAAAACTAAACATAGATATATCACCAAAGTTCCCTATGCCCTGACCATTTACAGTAACACCGAATGCATGAGCAGCGTCATAAATAACTTTTAAGTTATACTTTTTTGCTATTCTATCTATTTCCATAACATTGCAAACATTTCCGTACACATGGACTGGCATAATAGCAGTTGTTTTATCGGTTATCAAGGATTCAATTTGATCTACATCTATAGTAAAATCACTTGCTGAAATATCACAAAACACAGGAGTCAAACCGTTCCTCGTAATGGCATGAGTTGTTGAAGCAAATGTAAAAGGGGTAGTAATAACTTCTCCCGTTAAATGTAGAACTTCTATTGCCATTTCAAGCGCCAAATGACCATTACTAAACAGTGAAACAAATGGGACACCCAAGTAAGCTTCAAGTTCCTTTTCAAGCTTATTATGTTTCTCGCCCATATTAGTAAGCCATCTAGTTTCCCAGAGAGATCGTATCTCTTCTATATATTCTTCAAATGGCGGTAATGAAGATCTAGTCACATGAATCAATTAAAACACCCCGTTAGTATAATTACTTACCGCCTTTATTACATACAAAAAATATACTTGAACATAAGTCAGGATACTGCTGTCCTAAATCGTAACAGCCATCTAAATATTCCTTGGAAATAATATCGGTGTTAAGCAGTTGATCCCACTGAAAGTTAGCGAGCGCTTTAAAGAATATTCCTGAGCGGTGAATGATGTTAAGTCCTGAAAGCTTGATGTCTCTTTCTAAAGTATCTAATGTATATGTTATTCTATGCCCATGAGCAGCTTCAGCATCTGTTATAGCACTATTGTGGCTGATAAGCCCCATTTTAACGGCTATCTGTCTTGATGGTGCATTTGCGTTAGGGCAAACGATAAAAAAGCGCCCTTCATCTGATAGCCACTCCGTTTTCACCTTTTTGAGTAATGATACAGGATCATCAATATGTTCGAGCACATGAGTTAAAATAATATTGTCATATTTCGTAGGAAATATTGCATCTTCAAATAAGGAATTTACAAACTTTACTTTATTACCAAGCTTTGATTCTGCATAATTACATGCCTCATTGGAAGCTTCGACACCTGTAATATCATCAAAAAACGGCAATAATCTTTTTGTAAAATCGCCTTTATAGCTGCCAAGCTCCAGCATATTTCCCTGTTTGAAAAATGGCTCAAATGATTTCAGCATGTATGGATGCATGACATCTAAATCAAAATTATAAGCATATTTCCGCTCTGGAGTATCTTCCAGCTCTTTATTATAATCTCGTTGGGTACTCATGCATTTCCTCCTCTAACCTCGCTAATCCAAAACCTTGTCTGCCAAACTCATTGCCGTTATACAGTAAGTATATTTCTCCATCAGAACTGAATACATGAGGATAGCACATCATATCAGAATCCCAGCTATTTTCGGTAACATCTATCCCTACTTGTTCATCATCTCTTACCCAATTTACTAGATCATTCGAGTAAGCATAGCCTATTCTGTAAGCTCTGCTACTATTTTTTCGAAAATCTGAAGATTGTCTGTAGCAAAAAAACATATGATATTTATTCCTAAAATAAATGACTGTAGGAAGCGCCTGACTCTCATCAGGAAAACGATCCTGTATAAGCTGCTTGTTATCCTTAACCCACTCAATACCATCTTTAGAAACGGCATGACCTATTTTATAGGTTCGATCCGGTTGGGTATTCCCATCAAAAACCTTCCAAGTTACCCCGTATATATACCACATATGAAATACGCCATTAATTATTTGTACAAATGGATCACCGACTAGAAAGGGCTCATGTAATGACGAAGTTAATACGGGGCCATCACCTAGTTTTTGAAATGTTAGCCCATTGTCATTAGAAATGGCTAACCCAATACCAGTATCCACTGAAACCGACACTTTTCTATTCCAACCCGAAGTATAGCCATATACTTTATTTTCGTATCTTACAATATTCACTGGGAATATACCGTGCTCATCAAAAGCACCTAATTTACCTAGGGGGATTACTGTATCTTTCGACACATTAATGACCTCTTTAAAATGTTTATCAAAATCCACAAATGCGATATGACTCAAATATTTATCTTTGTCTTGTTCTCTCGTTGAGAAATACACTCGAACAAAGTCATCAAACACTAACGCCTGCGGTGATTGCGCGAACATGAAGCCATAATCCCCAGGATCAAAAATTTTGCCTAGCTTGTTCCACTTCATTTAAGTTAAATCCCCCTCTAACTCAGCCAATCCAAACCCAAATTTCCCAACTTCGTTCCCAAGGTAGAACATATATATCTTGCCATCAAGTTCAAATACATTTGGGTATGCAATCATTTCTGAGTCCCAACCATCGTTAGAGGTGTCGATTCCTACTTTGCTATCATCTCTTATCCAATTGATTAAATCATCGGAATACGCGTATCCAATACGATAGCTATTGTCTTTATTTCTTCTAAAATCTACTGCCTTCCTATAACAAAAAAACATATGGTACTTGTTATTTCGAAAAATAATATCTGGGCTGGCTTGAGCCTCGTCTTCTCCTAATTTATCTGAAATAATATCTTTGTTAAGTTTCTCCCAAGTTAGACCGTCATGTGATGTTGCCATTCTTATTTTATAAATGATTTCAGGCTTCCCATTATCCAAAAACCATTTGCGGCCAGCAATATAAGATAAGTAATAAACGTTATTGAATTTTCTGATTTTAGGTGAAGAAATAACGAAAGGCTCACCTGGAGAATAGGATAATACAGGCCCTTCTCCAACCTTTTTGAAAGTGCATCCTCCATCTGTGCTTTTAGCGAAGCCAATTGCAACATTGAATGGCACAGACTCACATCTTGTCCAGCCCCCGTAGTATGCTAATAACTCGTTTCCTTCTCTTATAGCTGAGAAAGGATATATACCAAATTCATCGAAAGTTCCAACATTGCCTAATGGCAGACAGGGGTTGGACGCCATGTTGATGACTTCCAACAAATTTTCTCTATTCAAATCCACAAATGCACTATAGCTCACATATTGTCCGTTTTCATCAGGCTTAGGCCTGCAACTAAAATACACTCGGACAAACTTATCAAACACAACTATGTTAGGAGCTTGAGCAAATTGATCGAGCCATAACGGCCTATTTTCAATCATTGAGGGGTTAAAGACTAGCCCCTTTTTGATCCACTTATACATTCTTACGTTAGCCCCTTTATCATATACTGAGATTGTAGGGATGCTTGTCCAATCGCCACAAAATGATGTTTTTCATAGTGAGCTATTGCCTTGAAATTTAACTTATCAACCTCTAGCTTCATTGTTCTCATTCCATATTGCTTAGAGAGATCGCAGCAAAATTGCAACAATAAACTCCCTATTCCTTTGTTTTGATGTTGCTCCGATACTGCAATATGACTGAGATATGCAACCTTTGTCGATAAATCATTTGCATAAAACACTACCAATCCAATAATATTATCGTGATCTTTTGCTACGTACACACAAGCATGTTCCGCAAGCTTTGCAGCATAGGATTCTAGATCCCCCACTCGACTAATAATGGAACGTGGGAAGTAATCGTTAAAATGCATCAATATCTCCATGATTTCAGTTGCAGAAGAAATTCTAATCATATCTCGCCCCACCTAAATGACATCACGACACTTCAACATTCCTCTTACTGTGGCGAGGTCATTAAACATCATAATATCCATTATAGAAAGCCACGGTACAAACTCATCATCATATTGCTTGTATTCAATTGGTTTTGACTTAATAAAATTCAAGTCGATTCCCTTTTCCGCAAAATCCTCTTTTGAATACAAATCTACTCCCCCAATTGGGTTGATGTAGGTTGTTGCATTTAACTCTTTACATATTGCCAATACCTTGTCCTGCCCCCTAAGAGTAGGATCTACATCAATGGAAGATGAAACAATCATGTTTGTTTGAATATCCAACTCGCCAATCACTTTGTTAATGGAATAGTAAATATACTTAAATAGATTAGATTCATCATGCAATATGCAGTTTTTAAAAATAGGAAATGCCTTCTCGTAATTTGGAGCTTTTTTATATACCTCTCTGAGCTGATTGAGGAGCTTTTCTTTTTTAAATTCCAAAGCAACTGTACGATCAACTACATTTAAGTAGTCTGAAGCCTTTTGGAGAGGGATCGAAAAATAGGCATCTTTACCGTTCTGTAAGAAACGATTTCGATTAATCCATCCTTTTTTCGTATACTGTATATTGTCATAAATGACAAACAGGTCTACTGAATCTATTAGCTGATAATATCCGATATACGGAAAAAAATAAGGTTGCATGATTGCTACTTTCATTCGTTCTCCTCTAGTCAGGCTTTAACAATGAATAGTATGGAATCCATACTGTAAATGCTATCATGAGCACTGTTAACTTCCATGTTAATGCTGGTAGCCATTTTTTTAACGGCATCAACCACTTGTTGACTGCTGCCTGACGTTATACCAATTGTATTGAAAGAAGCATATCCTGCATCTGACAGTAAATTCTCAATAGCTATGTAAGATGCAAACCTCTTAAATACTTGACCACCCGTCATGTTTTGATTAATCGAAAGCATGCTAACAATACTGTTTGCGCTATATGGGTTACTTACCAAGAAGCGTAGTTCACCATTATTGGATAATAGTTTTTTTACGTTTTGAAGAAGTAATTCTCCATCGGCATATTCTTCAATAGGTTTGCAAAATATAATATATTCAAAAGTTTTCCCATAAAACAGTTCCAATAAATCTGCAGTAGTATCAGCTGAAATAAAATGATCAAATATTTTACTGGAAATACCTGCAATATCTTTATCCGTTGAGAAATTATACAATGTTACATTAGGATTCCCATTTTCTTTCATTGCATTTCGTATATGATAAGGTGCCATCCCTAAACCGGGATCAATGCATAAAACATTTATTAAATTGCTAGCCTTACATTCAATATTGGATAATAAAGAGCCGATGTCATATTTTGAATCATGCCAGGCATCTATCTTGTTTTTTTGTTTGAATATCTCCCTGCTTATTTGGAGTGAATTGCTTTCTCGCTGTGCCTCACCTAAAGACACACTTCCAAAGTGATGACAAAATGTATCTTTAGCAAGTATAAGTTTATATCCATTTAAACGGAGTTGTAATGAAATATCATCGTCACAGAACTCACCATATTGAAAAATACGGTCATGACAAATCCCTTTACCATAGACGCTCATGGGAACGATGTGGACAAACGGGCAAATCCTTTCTCTCTCTAGCCATTTGTTAGGCTCTGATTTGTTGTATTCCTTTGCAAAATCATGCATGTTTTCTAACGTATCATAAGGTGCGGATATCGCTTGGTTGTTAGATATGTTGTTTGTGGTTGGAACAACCATTCCTATATTGTTATCCGACTCTATACATACTAAAAGATTTTTAAGCCAATTTTTTGTTACGATAACATCGTTTGAAACAGAGGCAAGAATCCTTCCTTGCACTGCTCTCACGCCCATAAAATAGGCAATCATCGCACCCGTGTTTTTATGGAGATTAATAACCTTTTTATTTGCATAAGGAATGTTCTCAAAATACTCTTTAGTCCCATCACTGGAGCCATCATTAACGAGGATCAATTCAAAATCAATTCCATTTGTATATGTTAATATGGATTCCACGCATTGTTTGGTATATTCAAGTTTATTATAAGCAGGTACTACTATTGAAACGTCATATTTATATTTTCCCGTCTCTAACGATTGCCTTGCATATTGATTTACATTTGCAGAAGCAAACTCGTTTTTATAGTACATATCCATCTTGTCAGCATGCGGATAGATTAATCCAAAGAAGTATACCTCTTCTCGCAATTCCTTTAACAACGAATGGATCGTAAACTCTACTAATATAGTTAATTTTTCATCTCCATTATGGTCGTACTCGTAAAAACAATCTTCTATGCAGACCAGAATATTTTCGAATACATTTGCCATAAAACGTGAGGATACCATTTTTTTTAGTCTTGTAATTTCCCCGCTGCATACACTCATGACGTTTTGTACGTCTTTAAGAATAGACATACATGTGTCAATATTACCTTCATTAAGATTTTTAATGCCGGATTCCACTTTTAAAATCATAGAATCAAAAACAGCAACTATTTTAGTCAAAAATTCCGTATTATCCACGACAGATAGATCTTCATTTGTATGATGAATTTGTTGATTCTCCAAATAATTAAGGTTTTCCCCCGCTGATTGATGGTCGGGATTTATTTCAATAGCCCTAGAGAAACAAGATCTAGCTATAGCTATCTCATTTACTTTGTAACAAAGTGCACCCTTTAGATTCCAAAAGTCAGCATTATTTTCATATCCCTTTTCATTAGATAAGATGAGAGACAGAGCGTTATCGATATCATTATTTTCTATATATTTTTCGATTTCATTCAAAATATTATCGTTCATGAATACTAGCCCCCACATAATGATTCAAAAGAATACTAATTTCATATTTATTTTATTACTTTATTATCGGCCTATTTCTTGATTAGTTTATGCTTAATTCGAGCAGTCCGTAATAACTACATTATGAGATAAATGTATATATACGGTTATATCATGAACTTGTTATGATTACTCTTCCTATTTACTATGAACAATCACCCTCACAAAATGTGTTAAACTACTAAACAGAACCACCTAAAAATGTAAGCTACATAAATGAATGTAGGTAGGCATTTGTACTACCACAATTAGAAAGGAACATCCATAAATGGCGTTCTGGCGGCAAGCGATGAAACCATCAATAGTACCGACAATTCTCGGTGGAATTATAGCCATCCTTATCTTTTGTCTAGAAACTTTCCAACTCAATCTTGTTGAAAAGTTCCTCATGTATGCGGCTTTCGTCATAGTCCCTCTTGTGATTTTACTGTTGAGCTATGACGAACAAAATAAACAGCAAAAGATGATTTATGCTGCGATCAAGCTGCTTCAATTGCCCGCAGCTCTCCTTGCTTTAGCCTCCGTAATGGCCAACAAAACGTGGGGGCTGGGAAGTACAGCAGTGCCAGGGAACCTCTCCCTTGGGTGGCTGCTGTTCACATTGCTGCTCGGTATCTATGGCCTGACCGTGATTGTGAATCACAAGGGGAGAGCAGGGGAAATAGCCATTGGCGCGGGGCTCATTTACTTTTTTATAGGGGGCATTTGGTTCTCCCTATATCAGTATCAATTGGACCTCTTCCAAGTTAAACATACAACACACGCTCTGAGCTCGGCCCATTTTCATTTCTCATCTGCAATCGTTCCGATCTTTATCGGTATGCTGGGCCGGATCATGACGAAGAAGAGCTGGTATCCTTGGGTCGTTGCCATCGATATTATCGGCCCCCTTCTGATTGCTGTTGGTATTATTTTCTCGAAACCGATTGAGTATATCGGGGTGACCTTGTTCGCCTGTAATATTGCGATTTACACCACTTATCTCCTTGCTTATTTGAAGAAAGGCTCGTTACGCAATAAGTCGACCTTCTTTTTAGTGCTTTCTTGTATTGCCTTTTACACGATTGTCGTTATTTCCATGTGCTATCCATTATTGAAAAACATGTTTTCCTTAACCATACACGATTTCATTCCGGTTTACGGACTGCTGCATGCGTTTGGTTTTGTATTATGTGGACTGATCGGATGGGTGTACATGATAGGCTCTCTTAAGGAAAAAAAGCTTGCGTACGGTACATAGATATCCATTTGTTAAGCTCCATTATCCTATCGTTATAAAGTCTAAAGATTAAAATAGCGAGCAACATGAGTGGTTACCACTACGTGTTGCTCTTTTTTTCGTAGGTATTAATCTTATCCATTCAACAAAAATAGTATGTAAATTAACCAACGATTAATTTGTATATCGCCTGCTGATCACTATTTTTTCTATGTTGGTTTACAAATCCAACACTCTCATATAGGCGTATAGCATTCACATTTTCTACTTCTACGGTTAAAGACACTATTTTGCATTCAGGATGTTTCTTTTCAATAAAATCAATAATTTGGTTTAAAGACTGTTTACCATACCCTTGACCCTGATACTCTTTAGCAATCTGAAATCCGCCAATCCAGTAATTATCCTCACTGTCCGGTGTATAACTGATGTAAAAAGCACCAATAATTTTGTTGTTCTCAACTAAAACGTAAGGGTCTAATGCTTCATCCCATGGTTTTATAAATGCATACGCAAGCGACTCAACCATATTAGGAACGAAAGATTTTTGATTCTCATGTACGGACAATTTAACAGCTTCTTCCCAATTTACTTTAGTGATTTCTTGTATGCTAATATCGTACATTCTTATTCCCCCTCAAATTTACTTATTTCCAATTTACATATTCTGTCCGTTAGCGTAAAGCTGGTTCAAATCATTTTTGGGACATGTATCCTATTCGTGACTTAGCTCCAATACCCCTTGTTGATAGCATCTTGCGTAGCTTTTCTCTGATGCTGTATATCAAAGGCACTCGTGCCGTTTAATTATTTGGCGATGCGTTAACCTTCCTTGAATTCGAGCGAGTCCTTACATCATTTTCAAAATGAGGGGAATCAGCTATAATGAAAGGATATAAATGGTAGGTCTTCTATTCATTTATCTATTTTTATACATACAAATACACCTTGGAGGAGCCCGATGATGAAAAAGAAATTTTTATCCTTACTAACCGCCACTATTATGGTCCTTTCAGCTAGCTTACCCGTGTATGCTAATGAAGCGCCGCCTACAGCGACAAGAGGAGAAATCGTCAATAGCTTGTTGTCTGCGGCTGACGCTTACCAATCAGGTATGGGTAAAGAAGCCGTTATTAAAGGTAATGGAAACGGAGATTTAAGAGAGAATGAACCGGCTAAAAAAATCGAAGCTTTAGTCATGCTGAGCAGAGCATTCGGCGAATTGCCTGAGCCTGTCGGAAATGATTTGCGCAGTGGGACATTTGGTGTCGAGTTCACCGATGTGCCAGCTTGGGCTAAGAAAGATATCGATAAACTGGCAAGAGCAGGCGTACTGACAGGCAAGCCTGACGGCACATTAGGCGTAAACGACAACATTACACTCGCTGAGTTCCAAACTATTATCGCCAGAGTGTGGACGCTTAAAGGTTCCCATGTAAATGACGATTTTTATGAAGCCATCAATAAACAGTGGTTAAATAAATCAACGATTCCAGCAGGTGAAATCATGGGTGGTGGATTCTCCGAGCTGCAAAAACAAAATAACGATCACATAGCAAAAATGATAGATGGGCTGTCAGGCAATCAGTTCGCTAATGGAACAAAAGAACAGAAACTTGCCGACTTCTATAAGACGGCGTTGGATACCGAAAATAGAAATAAACAAGGCATCGAGCCCATTCAAAAATACGTAAAGACCATTGATGGCGCTAAAACGTTTGACGATCTCGTGCAAGCCGACCTTGTCATGGAAAAAGAATTAGGTCTAAGCACGTTATTCCACTTTACAATTATGGGTGATGCAAAGGACAGCAGTAAAAATGCTTTGTATTACACAGGATTATCTACTGGTCTAGATAAAAATAGCTTAGTAACGGAAGACGTGAAAACGAAAAAAGCCTATATTCAGCATTTGACCAAAATTCTTGTGCTATCCGGCGAGGAAGAGTCTGCTGCAAAGGCCCGTGCTGAGAAGGTTTATGAAATGGAAAAAAGCTTAGCTGCCGTGTCGCTTGAGCCTCATGAACAAGGTGACGTCAATAAGTACTATAATCCGTATACGATCGAACAATTCGATGATATGCATAAAGAAGTAGATATGAAACAAGCCTTGAAATCGATGAAAGTCGACAGTGCCGATAAAGTAATCGTATTCGATGTGAAGCTGGCACAAAAAGGCGCGGAGTTCATGACTGAAGCTAATCTTGAAGTGCTGAAAGCTTACTCCAAAGTACAGTTACTTTCAGCAACAAGCGGTTTGTTGTCGGATGAATTCAGAGACGCTGCAAATGAATTCTCCGCTACCCTATACGGTGTTTCAGGGGAAAAAACAGATCAGGAAATTGCAGCAGCCATCACACAAACGACGATGAGTGGATACTTGGAGCAAATGTTTGCTGAGAAACATTTTTCACCAGAAGCTAAAAAAGATGTTGAGCAAATGGTTAATAAGTTAATTGCGACGTATGAAAAAAGAATCAAATCGCTGGATTGGATGTCAGACGCAACCAAAGCTAAGGCCATTAAAAAGCTGGATACGATGGTCGTTAAGATCGGATATCCAGATAAATGGGATACGACATTAGACAAAGTAACGATCAAGACTTATGACGAAGGTGGTTCGCTGTTCTCTAATACCTTCGCAGTAACGACTGCATACATCAATAGCATGAAAGCTAAACTTGGTAAGCCAGTGGATAGATCGCAATGGATAACGAGCGTTTACACCGTAAATGCATTCTACAATCCGTTGAATAATGAAATTACGTTCCCTGCTGGTATTCTTCAAGCGCCTTTCTATGACATTAAGGCTAAACCTGAAGCTAACCTTGGAGCAATCGGCATGATCATTGGCCATGAGATCAGCCATGCATTTGATAACAACGGAGCGGCATACGACGAAAAAGGAAATGCGAATAATTGGTGGACGGAAGAAGACTTTAAGAAGTTCAAAGGGAAAAACCAAGAACTGATTGAGTTCTATGATGGAATTGAGAGTGTTCCCGGTGTGTTAAACGACGGTCAGCTTACACTCAGCGAGAATGTCGCTGATTTAGGTGGAATGGCTGCTGCATTGCAAGTTGTGTCCGAAATGAGCAATCCGGATTATAAAGCGTTTTTCGAAAGCAATGCAAAAATGTGGAGATCCACAACGACCAAAGATTTTGCAGTGCTTCTAAGCACAAGTGATACACACTCAGCCAATAAAGTTCGCGTAAACCGCACAATTGTGAACTTCCCGCAATTTTATGAAACGTATGGAATTAAGCCTGAGGATGGCATGTATGTAGCACCGGAGGATCGAGTGTCGATCTGGTAAAAAGAAGAGCAGATTGAGGGCGTTTAGGTCGTTCCTATAGATCATAGAACTTGCATCCTCAAATAAAAGCAAGGCCACTCCTAAGCATGGAGTGGCTTTTTTATTTTTTTCTCTAATTCCTCATATCCCGCCCCCTTGCTTCATTGACAAATCGTCAAACGATCATTAAAATAAAATTGATCGATCAATCAGTTTTTTTAACAAACGACCAAATTCAGTCACTAAGTATTTGAAATGACCTTCACCTGTGACCCCACACATCGAAATCGTTCTCAACCCCACTTTTTATGTAAGATGCACTACCCTGTGGAATAAGATCAAAATAAACTAAGCAATTACGTAAAGATTTGAACGACCAGACGTATTTGCTAAACCAAAGGGAGAAGATTATCATGCCCGTTCCATTAAGCAATAGCACAACCGAAATAAAAAAACGCGCAGTTTCATTGGATCTAGCAAGAGGTACGATGTTGCTGCTAATTGCACTCGCACATGCCCCGCTCTACTTATACGGCTCTGAACCTGGCATCATGCATAGGGTTGAAGGAATTACGTGGTATGATCAGGCTGTAAACTTTTTTGGCCAGTTCCTTATTGATAATAGGGCAAGAGCGATGTTTGCCGTCTTATTCGGCTATGGTTTAGTTCTGGCATTTAACAGCCAACTCTCTAAAGGAACAAGCGCGAAAGACGCACTAAAGAAGATACGGCGCCGTTCGTGGTACTTGATTGTATTTGGGATCGTGTTACTCGTCATCATTGGGGGCCAAGATATTCTTATGGCTTACGGTTTCGCCGGGCTGCTAGTCAGTTGGGTGTTACTACGTAACCATAAAACACTGATTCGAACTTTTGTGTTGATTACTTTGTTGTATGTCATTTTCACCCCCCAATTATGGGGCTTCACCATGCAAAGCGTTGGCAGCTATAGTTTCATTCCACAGCTGTCAGCAACAGACACCTACCTTAGCACGACTTTTAAAAAGTTGATTACTTTTCCCGTAGTCCCTATTTTCATTCATGTTATGGCCCCAATTATCCCTCCCGTTCTGCTCGGCATGTGGATGGCCAGATATCAGCTATTATCCAAACCAGACCAGCATGTAAAAAGTATTTATCTCATCACCATTACAGGATTAATTGTCTCTTTATTAGGGGCCATTCCTTTATCTTTAATCGGAAACGTATGGAATCCTAGTTATTATACAGTTGGATTGGTAAACAGTTTACACATTATGACTGGAATGGCTGGAGGATTAGCTTATGCTACGTTATTTGGCATCATTGGGACAAAAATAAAAGATCCCGGACGCTTTACTTTTTCTTTAATGGCTTTAGGAAAACGTTCCTTAACCTTCTTTGTGTTCAATGAGACATTGCTTGTCCTTTTCTTATCACCAGTAGCGCTTAATTTAGGAGGACAGGTAGGAAACAGCATTGCTGCAATGATTGCAGTGGGGATTTGGGGCCTCTCTGTTGTGTTAGCCACAATATTGGAAAAAAGGAATATGGTTGGACCATTGGAAATATGGATGAGGAAATTGGTATATAAACATAAATAAATGACCAGACAACCGAGTACTTGGAGCACTCGGTTGTCTTTATTTCCACTAGATTGGGCCGTTGCTATTCCCCTATTTTAAGCTGCAAAAATGGGGTCAGCTATAATCGCAAATTTTAAAGGACTGAATCTTATTTGCAATTCGTTCCATACAAATCCACTCCACCCCAGATCTTCTCCAAGAGGCCTAGAATCAGGTTATAACCATCCCTTGTTCCTAATGGTATCTCTGGGTGTCTCTCTTCCTCGCAAGAAACAGTACGATTTGGCACGTTTCTTCAACACTATCAATTGAATCCTTTAGGATGCACGGCTTCGGGCATGCTGTGCTTGCTGCAATCATAGTCGGTTTGAGAACCACTGTAAGAAAAATAGGTCCGCCAAGTCCTGATCATTGTCTATTCCAATCTGCAGGGCATGCATACGATGAGACTGACGGGAGGTGATATTCTGCATGCTCAAAAAAACAGCAGCCGGCAAAGTCGAAAACCAAGTCTATTCCAACCGTGTGGCCAGATCAGAGTTCGACCAGAACTGGCGAACTACTGTGTCAAGAAGCGGATACGTGATCTATATTGCAACAGCCAACCGTGCAAAGGTAACCGTCTTGCTAACTAACGGTTCGAGCAAGCTGCTCATTTTCAACAAAGGTGGGCAAGTGCTAGTTGGCGGCGGCGGAACGAGCCATTACAGTAAGCCTCATATAGCTAAGAATTTGTAGGTAGAATGTAAAGAAACTGGTCCTGCTCTCATCTTCTTATGTGAGCAGGGCTTCTTCCACATGGACTGGTTAGCACGAGAAGTAAGCTTGCGAATAGTCGAACAAAACAGCCCGATCCAACCAAGATATATGGGTATTGCCTTCCCGTTGCATGGCCGGGTTGCGCAGCTTGGATGCCAAATCCATTAAAGAGGCCTTAGCAAGATTCGTTCTAATTGGGCCCCCCAATTTATCTTTCTCTTCTACAATATCCAAGGCCACCGGGATGGAAACACCCTTTAATTTCATAAATACTTTTGCCCATTGAACGAGATCAAAATGACGATTCTCAATTGGAATAAAGTATTCTGCAAAGCCTGACATGTTTCGGCTAGAAATTACCATTAATCCGCACATGCTTTTATCAATGATTCCAATAACTCCACTTTCAATCCTTTTGGTGTCATAAAGATAGGTTTCGATATGATCGATTTTACATTTAGCCAAATCATGTTCTACGCTTTTTTCCGGTAAAGGGGTACTTACTTTCTGCACGATCGATTCCTCCTTCAATGCTATTTATTACGCTCATAAGCTTTTTAGGCAAACAAAAAGAAGCCCTTTGAGCAGAGAATTCTTACTCTCGGACTTCTTCCGCTGAACGATCAAGCTGAAGAACACGATCGTGATTCTCTCTCTTTGCGCTTACGAGGTTAGCTGTCGGATTCGGGCTTGAGAGACGCCCTACCCCAGCTTGCTTAAACAAGCTAGGGATTCACCCCGTGAAACCATCCTAGGAGGATGGCTTCGGTTGGTTCCCCCGTTTCCCTGTTCAGGGAATTCAGCGTTTTGGAACAATAATTCATGCCCGTGCTGTTGAATGAATTGTACGATCTCACAAGCCAATATGTAAAATTCAAATATGAAGAACATACCCTCTTATTTAGCATTATCTGGTGATGAAATCGGATTCATTTTATATAATCTTATATTTTCTATATTATTACTCCGCTAAGCTTCAAGTATCTCCTTTTATCCGATATTGGATTGTCATCTGCAACTCGATGACATTATAAAATAGACATCTTCAGTCCTCCATCATTTAAAACATCAAACAATCTTGATAACACGAATGGCATCAGAGGATACCTTTGCAATTTATTTGCTTTCAGAAGTGTCATATCTATTCGTTATCGTTTCAAACTTTTCCGTATTTCCCACTATTACCTCTCTAATCTAAATGATCTTATTTATCTTTAATCAACGCCTTAAATGATTTCAATTTATGTTGAGCGCGTCGATACATCATATAATCAAATAAATTGGCTATACATATAATGCCCAGCGCTATCAATAATATCGGGGTGAATTCCACTTGGCCTTCCATTTCGCTGCTTGTGAACATCATGGAGGAGATCAAAATAAATGTAGTAACGATTAATGCAATGAAGTTGTGTATAAAGAAGTACGTCCGAGAATTGGCCATACGAATTGGGAGTATTGATGTTAGCCATTCTGTAATCAAACCAATAATGAACCCTACACTTCCGCTGGCTAATACCGTTAAAACTTTGTACGAGAACAGTACATCTGCATCATCATAAAATTGTAGGAGAATACCTATGAAGAGACCGATAAAAAATGACTTTATAATACTTTCCAAATTTATTTTCTCCATTATTGCTCTCCTATATTTTGAGTGTGCTCCTAAGCTTTTTTGAGAACATTTTTGATACTTCAAGTTCAGCGTTATTATCCATTCTGAGTACATATCTAGAGTTAAACCAAGGGATAATTTCTTTTACGTGAAGCAAATTAACGAGTTGTGACTTATTGATTCGTATAAATCCTTTTGCTACCCATACGTTCTCATAATATTGCAAAGTTTCTTTGATACTATAACGATTAGACTTTGTATATGCCATAATTCCATCAGAGCCTGCTTCTACATATAGAACATCCCTTGGTTCAATAACTGCAAATTTATTTTCACTGAAGCCTGTCAGAGTATTCATAACATGTATGTGTTCCCGAACGCCGGAGACCAAAAGCTTAACCACATCCATATAGTCAATAGCATCGAATACAACAATAAGCTTACCACTGGGTATATCATATCCATTTTCAACTAGCACCAAATCGCTGTCTTGCATAATTTCAATTTGGTATTTGGATAATTCTTGTTTCAATTTTTCATAAACCTTATTTGAACACAATAATTGAACCATCATGTCTCCTCATGTAACAGAAGTATTTATCCAACTATCATCCTATCATAAATCATTCTTATTTTTACCAATTCCTCAATGCCTTTTTCCCTAAAATCAAGTGATCCAAAATTAACAATAAAAATAGTGTCCTTTTCTTTATCGACTAATATATAAGTTCCTGTAGCTCCAACAGCACCATAAACATCTGTCATTGAGCCCAACAGAAATGACAACTCGCTAAAGTCAAAATACATCATACCCATGCCGTAATAAATGCCCTTTTGATAGCGATGATTAAAGTCAGTCATCTGTTTATACACTTTCTCGGACAATAAATCCCCGTTCTCTAAAGCCCTCATGAACGCTAACAGATCATCCATAGTAGTAACAACACCGCCACCTGCCCAATCAATCGATAATGCATTTCTCTCACTGTAGTCAACGCCATTTATATAAAACCCAACAATATCAGCTGGTTTATCATGATAAAACATTAAATAACTATTATGTATGCCCAAGGGCTCAAAAATTTTTTCCTCTAAAATATTTGAATACGATTTTCCCTCAATCGCCTCCACAATAAGTCCAAGCAAAATATATCCCGTATCCGAATAATAAAATTGTTGTCCGGGCTGTCCAACAGAATTCTGGTTTTCTCTAGTAAACGCAATCAACTCTTCTGGCGTAAATGAAAGATCAGGATTAGAACATATCCTTTCCAATATAGGTTTCCCGGTGTTAACCGGACCTTCAAAATAATCTCCAACTCCTGATGTATGACTCAGCAAGTGTCTTACTGTTACCTGCGCGCTGTAATCGATGCCGTCTACCACAAATAATCCCTTCAGGATGTCAGCATCTAGCCAAGAATTGATGTTATCGTCATAGTTGATTTTACCCTCGTCAACTAACATCCCGTAGACAGCCGCACACATGGTTTTGCCGATGCTGGCTGCATGATATTGGCTATCCGTTTGAACGGGTTGCGCCGAAGATTGATTTTTAGTGCCTACTGCAAATTGTTCAAAGTAGCCTGTCTGGCCAGAGTAAATGGTTAATAACACGCTAGATAACGAATCATTTTTTTTCACTATTTTTGCTATGCGATTTTTAATTTTTTCATTAACTACTTCTTTAGATATCGGCCTATTCAAAAAGGCTAATACACCATATCCAATTGCAACTAAGAGGATTATGCCAACCAATATTATAATTCCTAATTTCATATGGACCACCTTTCGTATCATGTATTTTTCATACATAAATCTAATCGGTGGCTTTACATTTAGAAACCCTTTTGTTCTAAGTGGTCAAAATTCAACGTTAAGACGACTCTGGGGTGGCCTGACTATGTGCAAGGAAACCTAAGGCTTAAATCTAAGGCAACTGCGGTTATGTTTGCCTATAATCGCATGAAAAAAGCCCTTGCGAGGTCATACTCACAGGGGCTTTGCGTGCATCTTGGAAAACGCAATTTCCAACTAACAACTCCTCTTAAAAAGCCGCAGCACAAAGGCTAAATATTTCGTTCCTCATACTCAAACGGTTCTTCATAAGAGTAAATTTCATCGAAAAACCCCTTATACGGGATATCGTCTTCCAAACACTTTATGAGATACGACAGTCCCTCATCACACTCAGGCTCTTCACCATCATTTCGCATGACCTCGAAACTATCTATTATATTTTCCATGAGCGTTACTTGAATAAATAAAGGCAATTTATCCAACATCGAATCTTCAAGCGTGGTCTCCGATCGATATCCCGCGAGAACTGTTGAAAAATAATGATCCATAAACGCTTGGCGTTTAGCGGCATCTTGCTCAAATTGGATCCAGCCTACTCCGTGTGTCCAGAGATCTGCGAGGTCATACATATACCAACCGAAACATGAGTTATCGAAATCATATACAGTTATTTGTCCGTTATCAAAATCTATTGAATAATTCCCATCATTAAAATCAAAATGGATCATACCGAAAGACTCCTGATTCTGTTCCAATTCTGCTAAGGTATTAAGAAGTTCCGTTAACTTCTTCTTCAGCAGAGATAACGAGTCAGGTATTAGTGCATCGATATATTCAACATTGTATTTGTCAAAAAAATGATGCCTACGATGGACAGGATTATATCTTTTCGAGATTTGGTGCAATTTCCCGAGCTCTTTTCCGCAATTATAATAGTATTCGGTAATGGGTGCCCCTTCCCGGTACCGATAATGATTTTCTACTAGCATTTTTCCCTTAGCCTTTTTAAACAGGCATATAAAAAAGGTGTGATCGTTATGGGTAACCTCTTCGAGCAGATTTCCTTGTTTGGAGCTGACTACATCCGAGACGCTTCCCCCATGTTCAAATAAATACCTGATATACTCGACTTCTCCCAAAAAATCTTCTCGGCTCCTGTCAGGTAAGAAAGAGATTCTAAGTATTTTAGCGTCATCCCCCTCTTTCTCACACGTGTAGACGACATTTCGCCCTCCGTCATGCGCCGGAATCAGCCTAATTTCATAGCCTTTTAGTTCGAACAACTCTGATACTAATGGTAGTAAATGAGAATCACCAATTGAAATAACCTCGTTATAATTTATAACCATTTCCTCCATTTCGCCATTCCATTATTGTTGTTACTGCACAATTAGAACGTACCACAATAAGAGGTGCGCTCAATGAACTTTTTTGATCATTTTTAAGTTATAGCACTCTGATCGGTGCAAACCATTCCATTTCACAATATTGTCCATCATATGCATCCGTATCAATTTTTTCGAAAAATAATTCGCTATCCAAAAGCTCATATCTCCCTTTGTGCTCCTCTGCAAGCCTATTGATGGCACTATACAGCGCCTCTGCGCGTAGTTCGTCAATCTCCTCATAATGGTGGTTCCCAATATAACGAAGACCGACGCACAAGGAGGCAGGGACAGTGTCGCCTGTAAAGCCTTCAGGAATATGGTTTAGATTCTTAACGCGCATGGACGGCAGATAGTACGTCCAACTAAGCGATGGATCAGGTGATCTTGTTAGACCGTAATAGATATTGGGTTCTACTGGGTTAGGTACTTCATGCCGCTTGTTCCACCAGAACTGCTTGGCAGCTTCGGGTGCTTTTGTCACTGATTCAGCGATCTCAATTTGATACGTTTGCCCGATTAAATGAAAAGAGGGAATCATGACCATATCCGGTCCGTACAGCAAATTTCCGCAAATATTGTTCTCTGGAAACAGATGAAGAGGAGGTGTTACGTGAATGTTTCTACCAGAATGTCTGCATTCGCCAGGCGTAAGCCCGTATTCTCGTTTAAACGCTCGTATGTAAGCTTGCTCATGTTCATAACCGCATTCGATTGCAATGTCGAGGATCCTCTTATCGGTTAGCATTAAAGTCTCCAAGCTGACGGCCAGCTTGCGCGAGCGGATATAGCTTTGCAACGGCACACCGAATGCGAACTTAAAAATTCGGCGCAAATGAACGAGAGAAATAGGAAAATCAGCTACATATTCTGTTTCACTAGTACCGTGCACATTTTCTTCTATTCGTAGTAGGAGATCAGAGAGAAGCTTATATGGTTCCATAACTTATGCCACACTCCTAGGATGTTTTTGTTCCTTATCATAAGCATATTAGCAGTTACATGATTACATTTTAACAAGGTACGTGTATCACAGCGCAACAGCTCCCACGAATTAAAATACTCATAATTACACCTTCCACGCTGTACGTACGCCTCAGCATTCATTCTCCCGTTGAACCTTTCATATTTACACTTCTACCATAAAATCGACTATTATTTGTTCGAACCCCAAGTGGATTTACAGTATTTTCAAAACAGACTTCGTCAGCTATAATGTAATGTTAGGATATAAATGGAAGAAGGTCTATCCATTTATTTTTTTATACACAAAATACACCTTGAAGGAGCCCGACGATGAAAAAAAAGTTCTTATCCTTACTCATGGCCACAGTTATGATCCTATCAGCCGGTGTGCCCGTGTATGCAAATGATGCGCCGTCGCTAGCCACAAGAGGCCAAATCGTGAACACCTTGTCTACGGCTGCTGACGCTTATCCACCCGACGTAAAGAAAGAAGCCATTATTCAAGGCTATCAAGATGGGAAATTAAGAGAGCATGAGCCTGCTAAAAAGATCGAAGCTTTAGTCATGTTGAGCAGAGCATTCGGCGAGCTGCCGAAGCCTACCGGAAACGATCTTCGTGTCGGCACATTTGACGTTAAGTTCACCGATGTACCCGCTTGGGCACAGAAAGCTATCGGTAACCTTGCACAAGCAGGCCTGCTAACAGGCAAGCCTGACGGCACCTTAGGCGTCAACGATCCTATTACACTCACTGAGTTCCACACGCTGATCGCCAGAGTATGGACGTTGCAAGGCTCCCATTTAAACGATGATTTTTATACAACAATGAATAAAAAGTGGTTGGATCAATCGACGATTCCCCCCGGAGAAATGATGAACGGTAGTATTTTCGAGCTGCACAGGCTTAATACCGATAAAATTACGGCCATGATCGAGGGTCTGGCTGGGAAACCGTTCGCAGCAGGTACAAAAGAGCGTAAGCTCGCCGATTTTTATGCAGCGGCGCTGGATGCCGAACAACGGAACAAGCAAGGGATCGAGCCTATTCGAAAATATATAGCTGCAATTGACGGGGCAAAAACGCTCACGGAGCTTGTTCAAGCCGACCTCACGATCGAGAAAAACATCGGTCGGAGCACGCTGTTCCGCTTTGAGATTATGGGCGATTTCAAAAACAGCAATCAAAATGCTATTTATTTTACTGGATTAAAAATAGGTCTAGATAAAGACAGCTATGCAGCAGACGACGCAACAGCGAAGAACGCATACGTGGAGCAAGTCGCCAAGTATCTCGTGTTGACGGGCGAAAAAGAGTCCGCAGCCCAAGCTCGCGCTGAAAAAGTGTACGAGCTGGAAAAGAGTTTGGCAGCCGTGTCGCTTGAGCGCTACGAGCAGGGCGATGTCAACAAAATTTACAACCCGTATACGATTGCACAATTTGATGAGCTGTATAAAGAAGTCGATATGACGCAGGCCTTGAAGTCCATGGAGGTCGGCCATGCCGATAAAATCATCGTCATCGATACGAAGCTCGCGCAAAAAGGCGCGGAGCTCATGACCGAAGTTAATCTAGATGTACTGAAAGCTTATGCCAAGACACAGTTGCTTGCAGAGACGGGCCTGCTGTTGTCGGATGAGGTTAGAGATGTTGCGAACCACTTTTTCGCAGCCATATACGGTATTTCTGGCAAAAAAACAGATAAGGAACTTGCCATAAGCGCTACGAGATCGGCGATGAGTCCATACTTGGAGCAAATGTTCGCCGAGAAGCATTTTTCCGCGCAAGCCAAAAAAGACGTGGAGCAAATGGTACAGACAACAATAGCTGCGTATGAGAAAAGAATCCAAGCGCTTGCTTGGATGTCCGAAGCGACCAAAGCTAACGCCATCAAGAAGCTGAAAGCGATCCATGTTAAGGTCGGGTATCCGGATAAATGGGATACGACGCTTGACCGAGTGGCAATCAAGACATATAAAGAAGGCGGTTCGCTGTTCTTTAACTCCTATGCCGCTACCACCGCTTACATGGATGAGAAGAAAGCTAGTCTAGGCAAACCAGTCGACAAGAAGAAGTGGACAACTAGCGTCGACACTGTAAATGCTCTTTATAGCCAGCAAAATAACGACATCACAATCCCAGCCGGTATTCTTCAAGCGCCTTTCTATGATGTCAACGCCAAGCTGGAACAAAATCTTGGAGCAATCGGCACGTTGATCGGTCATGAGATTAGCCATGCGTTTGATAACAGTGGAGCAGCATATGACGAGCAGGGCAATGCGACTAACTGGTGGACGGAAGAAGATTTGAAGAAGTTCGAAGAGAAATGCAAGAAATTGATTATATTTTATGATGGAATCGAAATTATACCTGGTGTGGTGAGTAACGGTAAAAATACGCTAAGCGAAAATATAGCGGATTTGGGCGGTATGGCTGCGGCTCTTGAAGTGGTGTCCGAGTTGGATAATCCAGATTACAAAGCGTTTTTTGCAAGCTATGCCGCAACCGAGAAGACGACAGCAACCAAACCGTTTGCGGCGATGCTCAGCAAGGCAGCCTCTCATCCGGCCAGCAAGGTTCGGGTAAATCGCACGATTGTGAACTTCCCGCAATTTTATGAGGCGTATGGTATTAAGCCAGGTGACGGCATGTATGTGGCGCCAGAGGATCGAGTCTCGATCTGGTAAAAAGGAAGAGCGACTTGGCCTTGCAACTGAACCTGTAACGGTTACCACAGAGGCTATATCGGCAAATTTGCAAGGTTTCAATTTCTAACGGATGCCAGCGCGCTTATTTGATGATTGGGCACGGTATACAAGCCATTTTCAATCAAATAAGCGCTGCTATAACCGTTAGATTTCAAATGTGTGGCAACCATTAGCATCGAAAGTGCGATTCGTACTCACATAACGAATTAAATAACCTGATTTACGAGAAATTTGAATGTAGTACCTGTACCCTTGGAATAGTCACGCCATACCATTGTATATTCACCATCAAGGTACAAAGACTCCCCCAGAGACTGGATAGTACTCTTTGCTGTGTCTTCTTTCCACTTAAGCAGACCACTCACAGCCGCACCTTCATGAATCCGAAATGCCTTATCCTTCGTGTCTTTGGGCCTTTTCCATTCTTGCCAATACTCATTATCATTAGTTACAGCAATAGCATACCCTGACGTATTCGCCATATATTTCACTACACGCTCGAGACGCTCTATATCTCGAATGATTAGAAAACGATTATTAGCCGGTGCACCATGGCGTTCCAACTCATACCTTTCACCTAGATGAACGAGTTCTGTCTTCTTTGTTTTATATTTAAGTTCAATCGCAACATTTCGCCCATTAGGAAAATGAATCCAAATATCAATATATTTCTTACTTTCAAACACATGAGGATTATACTCTAGTCTAACCGCTGCATCTGGGTATAATAATCGAATTTTCCATGCTAATGCGAATTGAAAATCTGCTTCTGAATGAAGAACTGGACGATCTTGTGCTAATTTATCAAGTACACGATAAATATCAAAATTGGAATCCACGCTTTTCCTCCCTTATCAACGACGAAATATACCCTCCTACTTATACAAACACTTCTTATCATTTACTAGAACCAAGCCTACCGCCACTATCAAATACAATACAGACCTAACTAATAAAATAGGTAGCCGATCCCCCAGCTGAATCGCCAGCAAATAATTGAACAGCTGATGAATCAAAATAGGAATAACGAGATTATGATTCAAATTATAAAATACCGTTATCATAATAGATACAACGATAATGGAGACCATGAAACATACGATATACAGCAACAAATCCATGCCCATATAACCAGACATCAGCCATAACGATGCGTGCCAGCATTCCCAAGTTACACCAACGATCAATGCCGCTTTTATCGGACTGAACCTTTTTTGTAATTCATTTAAGACAAATCCACTCCACCCCAGCTCTTCGCCAAGCGGTCCCAAAATTAGATTGTATCCGAACAAAATAAGTAGTGTCGTCCAAGAAGCAGCTATTTGTTCGAACACGGGCACATGCCATACGACCTGTACGACGAACAGAGTTCCTATCAAAATAAACATTTGCAGCAGGATACTCGCGAAAAGCATTAAAATCAGAAATTTCCCCCATCACTTCATAAGTTGGAAAGGGCCTGATGGAATATTGATGTACATGCTTGTGTATTTCCGCACAAAACTGCTTAGTTTCGTTAATTTTGCAAAGCATATGCTGCTGCAACCGGATCGTATTTTCTAATTGCATCGCTTTATGCGCTAATAACGCTTCCAGATCCTCAATTTCGCTACCTGCCTGTAATTTATGAACTTCCTTAATTGATAAATTTCTCTTTTTATAAAAATCTGCCACCATCAAGGTGTAAATATCATAATAATCGTACTGCCGATAATGATTGACTTCATTATGTCTAGGATTCACAATCCCTTGTTCCTCATAATATCTCAGAGCATCTCTTGATACGCCAAGAATGTCTAATAATTAACTTGTTCTATATGTATGGTTTGCCTCCATTTCAAGTGAGCCTCCTGATGCAATCTACTTATCTTCCTTCTAATCTGAAAATAGAGCCGTGTGTCCAAGAAGAGAAGGGGAGCGTTTCAGCATTTCAGCGTCCCCCCCCTTCCTCACTAAGAACAGTACGACCCGACACAGCTTCTAACGAGCTAACTCAGCTCACTTTGAAGCGAAACGTTTACTCACCCGCTTCCCTACGGGAATGCTCTGAGCAAATCGAAACACATTGTGCGGATCATACTTTCGTTTCACCTGCTTCAATCTAGCAAAATTCACACCATAATACGCCTTCGGCCAATTCTTGATCTGCAAATCGGGAAAATTCACATAATCCCCAATGACAAAAGGGCGCAGCGCCCTGCGGAACCTTTTCACCCATCGGATATTCCGCTGCTGCTCACAATCGTCCCTCCAACGCGCCGACAGCTCATATATCGTCTCTGCCTTCCGATGCGGATAAGCCGTTGCGGTCGGGGATACCCGACTTACCGCGCTGCCTGCGCCTCCCAAGCTTTGAGACCATACGCTAGCGTGCTTGTTAGGCGCTCGAGAGAGGAAATTGCGTATGATCCGCACTCCTTCGCGAGGCAGCGGCTTATATCCGTAAGCGCCCGTAATTTTAAACTTCGGCTCCAAATTCAAATCCGCTTCGGCAAAAAACTTGGTTGCTTCGATAAAAGGTACTGTCCGCACCATGACCTTCACCGGACTTCCTGCTTGCAGCAAAGGTCTAATTAATCGCCGCAGCTCTGTTGCACTACCCAGCAACTGCCCAGTAGACACAATAGTTCCTACCTGCTTGGCAGCCACTTCTATCGTCGAAGTCAAGCGATTAGTAACCGAAGGTGACCAGCGCTGCCAAGCTGGGAGCACCTTCTCCAAATCGCGGAACTTCCACGTAATACTGTAGATGGCGACCTTAGAAATAGGCCGCACCCTAAACGTATACTTAGTAGCAATGCCAAAGTTCCCACCGCCTCCGCCCTGCGATGCCCAGAGTAGGTCGGAATGCTTCTTTTTGTTGGCTACGATCGTCTTCGCCCCATGCCGTCCTGAAGCTACGACCATCTTCACTTCTTTCAAATTATCGCAGGTTAGTCCAAATTTGCGCGAGAACAAGCCAATTCCGCCGCCTAGGGTAAGTCCGGCGACGCCCACGTCAGGCGCGGTCCCAGCAGGAAGCGCCACGCGCTTGTTCCACAGCTTCCTGTATACGCGGGCCAGCGGATTTCCCGTCTGTACATGAGCCACCAGCTTTTTACGATTCACCGTAACCTTATTCATTTCACTCACATCGATAATAATTCCGCCATTTATAGTTGAAAAGCCTTCATAGCTATGTCTACCGCTGCGTGCACGCAGCCGCACGCCCCGCTCGCGGGCCCATTTGACCGCGTTAATCACATCCTGCGTACGTCCGCAAAACACAATTACCCGCGGAAACTTGGAGAAGCGCCTGTTGAATTCCAGCCTAGCCGTATTGTATGTCGGATTGCCAGGCAACACGATCCTGCCGGTTAATTTTGTACCTGTCTTCTCCCGGTTCTGTGCCATCGAATGTTCACCGTCCTCGTTCATGAAATACGCTCTACTTATCTGCTTATTCCTATGTCGGGACAGCTGACCTTGGTAACGGCACCTGCCCTGTAGGGGATGGATACAAAAATAAATGATCTAACCGAGGTTACATGGTAAGAAAAAGGAGTCCGGATTCGTCCCGGACTCCTGTTCATTTTAGATGTTCGTTGCGTTCAACGCCGTTTGCAAACTTTGATTTAGAACTAAAATTTGCTGCTTCGCTTGAATGATTTGCTCCTTCAGCGATATGATTTGCTCTAGGTTTGTCACTCCCGCCGCTGTAGTGCCGGCTTGTTTAGCCGCTTTTACTTGAACCCAAAGTGCTTGCTTCTGTGTACGAAGAGATTGGATTGAATCACGCTGAGATTGAATTTGTTGCCCCAAACCTTTAAGCGTCTCCTTCAGCACCGCTGCCTCTTCCTTAGAGAGCGCTTTTCGTGCAGACTTATTAGCTGCATGCAGCGCCTTCACCTGGCTGGATAAAGCTTTTTGCTCAGTCCTCAAGGACTCCAATTCACTTTTGAGCGATGCCGTCTGCGCTTTCCATTCGGAATGCTTTTCCTGTTTATTAGATGGGGGGCTCATCACATCCGTACTTGCTGCAAATGCCGATTGTGCAGCACCAACCGAGAGAGCCAACCCTAATACCGTAACTACCATCTTCTTTTTGAACATGTCATTTTCCCTCCTGCATACGAATTGTTCTTACCGCTCAATTGTATTAGGAAAATGTATCAAAAGTTTGTCATGTGCGGACAAGAGGAAGTTCTACATGAATTTCCGTACCTTTTCCGAGTTCCGACACCACCAGAATCGTTCCACCGTGTGCATGTACAATAAACCGAGAAATCGTAAGTCCGAGCCCGGAGCCTCTGAAGGAACGACTGGATTCTGCTTTGTACAGTCTTTCGAACAGATGCGGTAGGTGTTCCGGTGCAATGCCCCTTCCGTTGTCTTGAACAATTACTTTCACCTTTTGTTGGTTACCATAAAGACGGACAATGACCGAAGTTCCCTCTGGGTTATGATCAAGCGCATTCCCAATTAGATTAATTAAGAGCTGCCTAATACGTACAGGGTCTGCTTCCAATGAAATATGCTTTTCCTTCTCCATATCCACTTGGAGTTTCATTCCGGCCTTGTGCTTGAATTGTAGCACCGTCTGATCGACGAGTTCGGTTAAGTCCACAGTCTTGAACTCGAACTTGATCTGGTGCTCCTCGAAGGCTGACAGTTCATGAATATTATTAATCAACTGTCCAAGACGCAGCGTCTCTTCCAAAGATAGAGCAATAAATTCCTGCTGCTCCTTGGTAGTAAGAATCCCATCTGAAAGTGCCTGAAGAGTACCCCGAATACTAGTTAGCGGAGTCCTTAGTTCATGTGCCACCTCCATAATTAGCCGTCCTCTTTGTTCCTCTATACGCTCAATTCGCTCTGCCATGAGATTGAACGAGGAACCAAGTCGCGCGATCTCGTCGTTACCTTTAATCTCGACACGGCTTGTAAAGTCACCGTTGGCAATTGATGATGCAGCTTTGTCCATCTTCCTAATCGGTCTAACGAATTTACGCGCAGCAAACCATAGAAGAAGAATCAATGGTCCTGCGCCCGCAAGTGAAACCAGCCATACACTTTTGCGTATGGGTGCCGCTAATTGTTTAACATCCTCTATGGGCAAGTATACGAATGCGGAGGCGGCCACTTGTTTATTTTTCATTAATGGAAATCCGATAATGAGCGTCTTCGAGTCATCTTGCTTTCGGAACTTCGCTATCTCCTCAATTCGATGCCCTTCGCTAACAGCGTTTACCCAGCTCTCAATATCAGGACGAACTCCTATTTCATACAGGTCCTTTTTGGAGTACTTTACTTTTTTTCCGAAAATACTAATCTTAATATGGTGTTCTTGTTCAACCCTTTTCAATTCCTGTCGAAATTCGACATATGTAAGTTTCCCCTGAGAGAACTGTTTATAAGCTCTTTCCACGGTTATAGATCGATCGTTTAATTGATTTAACCCTTGCCGGTAGAATTGCTGCTGCACCAGCCAACTAATCGTAATGGTAAGGATAAGAAGAATGGCTACAGTGATAGCAATCGAAGCAACAAGCCATTTTCGAAAAATAGAGTTTAACATGAAGAGGCCACCTCGAACTTATACCCTACTCCCCATACTGTAGTTAGTTTCCAGCCGTCTCCCGTTCCTAATTTGCGCCGAATACGCTGGATATATAAATCTACTACCCGATCCTCACCATCAAAATCCCAACCCCAGATCTGAGAAATTAATTCTTCTCGGGAAAACACTTTACCTGGTCGCTTGATCAAAAATGCAAGCAAATCAAACTCACGTCGGGTAAGGCTCACAGGATCTGAATGTATCGACACCGCAAAGGAATCCATCTGCAAAGATAGATTCCCCATTTTCAGTTCATTGTCCTGAATGGAGGCAACGTCCGTTCGATTTAGCTCTGTCCTTCTTAGCACGGAATCAATCCGTGCAAGCAGTTCATTGGGATCGAAAGGTTTGACAAGATAATCATCCGCTCCCATGCGAAGACCTTCAATCCTCTCATGAACTTCACCGCGTGCGGTTAACATAATAATTGGCGTTAGAATACGATCCGATCTTAGTTGCCTGCACACCATCCAACCATCCACTTTGGGCAGCATCAGATCGAGTACAATCATCTCGAAACTTCCAGCCTTAATTTTCTCCAATGCGGATTGACCATCGTAAGCTTCATCAACTTCATATCCGTTTTTAGTTAAATACAATTTTGTAATTTTAACGATGGAAGGATCATCGTCCACAATTAATATCCGTTTTTGAATAAGAACCATCCCCTTCCCTGTTATTCATTCCATGTACTATCTTAATCATTGCATTGTTCAGCATAAACGGTTCTATCGGAGATCACTGCTAATTTGCGTCATAATTGGCGAATGATAATGCAGCAAATTAATAATGCGTCGCGCCATCTCAGAAGGCGTGGCATCATAGCCATTACGAATCCACTCTAAAATAAATCCATAAATACCGTATGATCGATAGTGGATAAAGTACTGTGCATTCATTTCAGAGGCTTGATCGCCTACAAAGGACATCCGATGCTGGAAAATTTCTTGAATTTCCCGCAGCAATATTTGATTTATATCAGGTACTAGGTCATCGCAGACAAGTAAATCATAATAGCTCCGATTCTCTTTAATATAATGAAAGACATCCGTTCCTGACGGGCTCATTTGGCGCAAGTCAAGCACCGGATTGTCGCGCAATGGTTTACAAAATTGATGAACAAAACTTTTCATTTCAAGTTCAATAATGTCCTTCGCAAGCTCTTCTTTCCCAAGAAAATGGACATAAAATGTAGTCCGATTATAATTGGCTGCCTCAACAATATCTTTTACACGGACGCGTGAATAGCCTCGTTCTAGAACAAGTTCTTTAAACGTCTTTCGTAATATATCCTTTGTTCGCTCTACACGACGATCCTCTTTTCTTTCCATTTCTCCACCCTCTAAAAGACATTCTGCAAAAAGTGTTGAAAACCCATACAAAAAACAATTTTTAATGATTGAAGCAATAAGTCAAAGATAATATAACATAATTGACCCACAAATTTTATTTTTACAGCAGGATCTGCATCATACAATTTAAGGGGCGATCATCATGAAAATACAAGCTATGGTAACAAATAGCGAAAACCATTTTAACAAACAAACTCTTGTATTGGATGAACCAAAAGCAGATGAAGTTCTTGTTAAAATCATTGCAACAGGAATCTGTCATACGGATGCAACCGTGTTAGATCATACATTACCTGTACCTTACCCTGCCGTTTTAGGCCATGAAGGCTCAGGTATAGTCCAACAAGTAGGCAGTAACATCACTACAGTCAAACCAGGCGACCATGTCGTTCTAGGGTTTTCCTATTGTGGTCACTGTGACAACTGTTTAGAAGGTAATGCTGGCGGCTGCGAAAGTATGATTCCGTTAAACTTCGCAGGTAAAAATAATCACGGTGCAACACCACTTCATACAGAAGACGGCCAAGATGTTTCACAATTTTTTGGACAATCTTCATTTGCAACGTATGCAACAGTAGGCGAGAACAATATTGTAAAAGTAGATAAAGACGTAGATTTACGCTACCTAGGCCCATTTGGCTGCGGGGTTATGACGGGTAGTGGTACGGTATTTAACTCACTTGCTCCAGAACCAGGTTCAAGCTTCGTTGTATTCGGAACAGGCGCAGTTGGTCTGAGTGGGATGATGGCTGCTAAAATTGCAGGTTGTCACCCCATTATCGCGGTAGATATCCATGATAGCCGCCTTGAATTAGCGAGAGAATTAGGAGCTACACATACAATTAATAGTAAGCATGAAGATGTACTAACGAAAATTAAAGAAATTATCGGTAAAGGCGCCGATTATTCACTAGAAACAACGGGGATACCGGAAGTCACACTATCTGCTCTACGCTGCTTACGGGTTAAGGGTGTAGCTGCAACGGTAGCCGTTGGTAAGCGTGATTTAACATTTAACGTATTTAACGATATAGTAGCAAACGCATTAACATTAAAAGGTGTGATTGAAGGCGATGCCGTTCCTCAATTAATCATTCCAAAGCTTGTACGATTCTTTAAAAATGGCCAATTCCCGGTTGATAAAATGGTTAAATTTTATGAATTCGAGCAAATTAATCAAGCATTTGAGGATTCAAAAAGTGGTTCTGCGATTAAACCTATTTTAATTTTAGATCAAACATACCAAGCATAATGCAAGGGGGACTGAACGATGAACTTTGAGCAATTAACGCGAAGCTATATTAATGGTGAGTGGGTAAGCGGAAAAGGTTCAAGCTATACATTAACAAATCCGTATAATGATGCTGATCTCGCAACGTTTCCAATCGCTACGAAAGCGCAGCTTGAAGAGGCATATGAAGCAGCGAATGCTTCATACAACACGTGGGCGGCAAATACGGAGCTTCGTACAGAAGTATTGATGAAAGCGCTTCAATATTTTAAAGATCATGAAGAAGAAATTATTAACGTATTAGCTGTAGAGGCTGGCTCGACTTATATTAAAGCAAAAGTAGAGCTTGAGTTAACGATTGCTTGTTTAGCAGAGGCGTTAACTTATGTTGACTCTTTAGGTGGTCGTGAAGTGCCCATGACGATGCCTGGCAAAATAAATAAGGTGTATCGTAAGCCGCTCGGTGTTATTTCTTCGATTTCGCCATTTAACTTCCCGTTATTTTTATCGATGCGTACGATTGTCCCTGCATTGGCATTAGGAAATGCAGTTGTGCACAAAGGTGATATTCAAACTGCATTAACGGGTGGTACCATTATGGCAAAAGCCTTTGAAGAAGCAGGCATTCCAGCTGGCGTTTTCAATGTCATTTTAACAGAAATTCCGGAAATCGGTGATACGATGATCGTACATCCTTATTCCAAATTTATTAGTTTTACAGGCTCTACGCCCGTTGGCCGTCATATTGGCCAAGTAGCTGGTGGTCTGTTAAAACCTGTGGCCTTGGAGCTTGGTGGCAACGCGCCATTTGTCGTACTCAAAGATGCAAATATTGATGCGGCCATTAATGCTGCAATCTTCGGTAAATACCTTCACCAAGGTCAAATTTGTATGATGATTAACCGTATTGTGCTTCATCAAGATATTTATGATGAGTTCGCTGGTAAGTTTGTTGAACGTGCCAAACAATTACCAATTGGCGATCCACTAGACCCGTCTGTCGTAATCGGCCCGATGATTAACACACGCCAAATTGAAAAAGCACAAGGATTCATCGCTGATGCGAAAGCTAATGATATAGAAGTATTGCTTGATGGTACACGTGAAGGCAATATTTTAACACCTACAATATTCGGCAATATTTCACCTGATAGTCAATTAGCTCAAACCGAATTCTTTTCACCGATTGTCGTAATCATTAAAGCCGCATCGGATGAAGAGGCGATTGAAATCGCCAACCATACCGAGTATGGTTTGAGTTCTTCCATCTTTACATCGGATTTAGCAAAAGGCGAGCAACTAGCAGCTGATTTGGAGTTTGGTATGACTCACGTAAATGACCAAACCGTCAATGCGATTGAAAACACACCTTTTGGTGGTGTAAAAGGCTCGGGTATGGGCCGTTTCGGTAACCCTTGGGTGATCGATGAATTCACGGAAACGAAATGGGTTTCTATTCAAGTAGAAGAACGACAATTCCCATTTTAAGCTATGTGAATCGAATATCCCTTGGGTAACATAGAGGGCTTAAATATTTTCGAGACAATTCATTACTCGCCATCTCCCTCACAAGAAAATGGCAAGTTCCCATCTCAATATTTCGCCTTATTTGTGATACAGTTCAGCGTATCATAAGTAAGGCGATAATAGGGTATCCCCATTTAGCCATTTAGACACGCCTAATACCTATAAAATGTAATTCAGTGGTCTTCATTTTCTAAGATACTATTTTTCAAAAATGTATCTCGGGTCAAGTTCAAAAAGGCCTCAATCGCAGGCGAGATCCACTTGTCTTCATGCCAAAACATTTGAGTTGCAAACGTTGTAGTGGTCAAATCCCACGGCAGCGGAACCAATTCTCCCCGACTCACTTCTGCTGCCACAGCCATTTCAGGCAGTATGGCGATACCCATCCCTATCTTCGCACATTGTTTAATAGCTTCAGCGCTGTGAAATTCCAATTCATTAACTCCGCCCATTCCCTTCTGTGAAAGGCTCCGCTCAAAAAACGTGCGATAGGAGCATCCCTTCTCCGTCAACAAAAAGGTCTCGCCATGAAAATCTTCAATAGCTAACGCAGGTTGTGCAGCCAAAGGATGTTCGGGTGATACTAATAAATAAAAGGGCTCATCCAACATTTTTTCTCCGCAAAAACCTGTCTCGCCCTTGTCCTCATCGAGCATAAAAATAATGTCCGCATCCCCTTCACGCAAGCTATGTTTGAGATTCGGATTAGCTAGCGGTCGGAAAATCAGCCGAACCCCAGGATAGCGCAAGCCAAAACTGCGCAATACGGCCGGTAGCCGGTATGTACATAACGTTTCATCGGCACTTATGACTACCGTGCCCGTCACCTCTCCCGATTGCTTGACGGCATGCTCTGCTTCTTCGAGCAACGACAATATATTTTCTACATAGCTAAGAAAGCCTCTTCCCGCATCCGTAAGAGCCACTTTTTTATCCAATCTGTCTACTAACTTCACACCCAGTTCTTCCTCCAATGCCTTCATCTGCATCGTAACCGTGGAGGGAACATAATTTTGCACTTCTGCAGCGCGTGTAAAATTGAGCGTCGAAGCAAGTATATAAAAGGTTTTCAGTTGACGTAATTCCATGGTACATCCTACCCCTTGATTCAAAATTATTGAACGTTCTATTCACAAACGTTTCTTTGACTTAACAATAACATCATCGTAGAGTGATGAAAAGAAAGCACGCCATCTTTTAGTTATGTAAAGGAGATATTCACATGAGAGATTATGAACTATATGAACTGGGCGATGTTTTGCTACAATCCGGTGAGACTCTCCCCCATGCCATTCTTGCTTATAAAACTTATGGGACGCTAAATGCAGCTAAAAATAATGTGATTGTATATCCCACATGGTTCGCAGGCCAGCATACCGATAATGAATGGTTAATTGGACCTGGCAAGGCGCTGGACCCCGAAAAGTATTTTATCATCGTCCCGAATATGTTCGGCAATGGACTATCCTCCTCGCCAAGTAATACTCCCCCGCCTTATCACCAAGCTAATTTTCCGCAGGTTTCGATTTATGATAATGTGCGGTTACAGCATCAACTGGTTACTCAAAAGTTTGGTATTACGAAAATAGCCCTAGTAGTAGGCTGGTCACTCGGAGCAGTGCAAACCTTCCAGTGGGGAGCAAGCTATCCTAATATGGTGGAACGAATCGCTCCATTCGGTGGAGCTGCCCAGACTCGGCCACATGCACAGGTTGTATTTAAAAGCATGATCGCTGCCCTTCAGGCTGATTCCGCTTGGAAGAATGGCTTCTACACGCAGCAACCCACAGCTGGGTTAGCAGCCATGGGTCGAGTATATGCACCTTGGGGCTTCTCTCAAGCCTATTATCTCGAGCAGCTCTATCAGCAAGAGGGCTACCCTACTTTGGGGGAGTATCTCGTGGATTACTGGGATCAAGTATTTTTGACCTTTGACGCCAATGACCTGATCGCCATGTTACGTACCGGAATCACCGGTAACATTAGCGCTAATTCGACGTATAATGACGATTTTGAACTTGCATTAAGTAAGATTACAGCACAGGCGCTAGTTATGCCGGGAAGTACGGACCTATTCTTCCCGCCCCAGGATAACAAATATGAGGCGGAGCATATGCCAAATGCGTTCTTTCTTCCTATTGAGTCAAAGTGGGGGCATTGCGCAGGCATTGGTCAGCATGAATCAGACTCGGAATTTATAGATCAAAACCTAAAAACATTGTTACTTCAATGAACACTCCGCTCACTGGACTGAAGAGTAGAAGAAATTTCAGAGCTCTTTCAATCACTCTACTAATTATTATCAAAGGAGGAGGAATTGGAATTGAAGAATAACCTGATCATTTATGTCCTAGCTATTATTGTCTTTCTAATCGGAACCATTGAGTACATTATTACAGGAGTCATTGAAATGATCGCCATGGATTTGGGAGTAACTACTTCCGAAGCTGGGCTATTGGTGACTGTATTTGCTCTCGCAGCGGCCATTATTGCTCCAATCCTAATTGCATTAACGATAAATGTAGATCGCAAGAAGCTGTTGATAGCTACCCTCAGTGTATTTATTGCCAGCAACGGGCTTATGTTTATAAACCTTTCTTATGAAGCATTACTATGGGTGCGAATTATTCAAGGGGCTAGCGGAGGAATCGCTACCGTAGTATCCATGGCGGTAGCGACACGACTCGTTGAAAAAGAAAGACGGGGCAATGCCATCGGTATTATTTTGATGGGGCTCAGTAGTTCGCTAGTTCTGGGTGTGCCAATGGGTACATTTTTTAGCGAGATGTTTGGATGGAAAGTTTTGTTTATGGGGATAGGTATTATAAGTGTTATTCCACTGTTTATTATCTATAAAAAGGTTCCCGTAATCAAAGAAGAAGAAGCGGTTAGCCTCAAGATGCAGCTCTCTATTTTAAAAAATTCAAACATTGTAACCGCTTTGGCTATTACTTTATTTTATATCGGTGGTTACTCTACGCTCTTCACTTATATTACGCCTTTCTTGCAAGCCACATCCTCTCTCTCCATAACCGAAATTAGCGGTGTGTTGTTTCTAGCGGGAATTTGCAGTTTCGTTGGATCTAGAGTAGGTGGACAATTAGCAGATGCAAAAGGATCGAAATTCACCATTTATTTCGGACTGCTGTTCCAAGGAGCAACACTTCTTTTATTCACGCTAGCTGGTGCCAATCTATTTGTATTGATCTTGGTTTTAATGATCTTCATGTTAGCAATTTGGATGATTTCTCCTGCTCAGCAGCTATTTCTGGTTACTCTAGTACCTCGAAATCCGGATATTGCCCTAAGCGTAAATACTTCATTTATTCAATTTGGTTTTGCGCTGGGATCTGGATTAGGTGGGCTTGTCATCAGCCGTACCTCTGTCCTGACTTTGAATTGGGTAGGTTTGGCTGCTGTAAGCATTGCTTTATTTCTTGCTGTCTTGCTATTCAAAAAGAGCAACGAGGCTGCGAGCTCGTAACAGAGAGGATGGCAAGTTGCTGCACTATCGAAGTGGATCATTACGCGAAGATTGTAGAATACTCCGTTATTTAGGGACTTTTGCTTTCCACAAGCAAGAGTCCCCTCTAGGTCAATTCATTCTCGATAAATATTGTTCAAGCTGATCAAAGGTTCCTCCGAAGCCCTGCTTCATGGATTCGAACATCCCTTCAAAGAAGCTTCGCTCTTCTTCCGTAGCATTGATCGAGCGGCTGCAAAGGGTTAGTTGGGTAGTACCATCATTATCGCTCAATACTACCTCATTGCGAATTTCGAGCGGAATCAAATCACTAAACGGAGACCTGACAATGTTTCCTGCCTCATCCGAAAAGCAATTGTTCCATACAATTTTCTCAGGAGCCTTGATCTCCTGGTACACAAATTTACCCCACATTTGACTGCCATCAGGAGCTTGCATGCTGTAGTGAAAAGATCCCCCCGCACGAAAATCCAGATGCTTTACACTTATTTCAAACCCTTTCGGTCCCCACCAGTGCTTTAAGTGCTCTGTTTCGGACCATGCTTGGAACACAATTTCGCGTGGTGCATGAATCTCACATGTTATAACTAACTCTTTGCTACCCGAGTCGGGCGTCATATCGATTCCTCCATAAATCAGTATTAACTTTCTATTTAAGTATATTTAAAACGTACTGGCACTAGATGCCGTGCCCAATCACGATTACCGACACTACAAATATTATCTAACAAAGTTACTACCTTTAAACATATCGCCTAGCTAGCTATTTCAATCTAAACATGTGTTGAGGGAGATTTTTAAAATAATAAGTGAACCACTGACCCTCGTAAGCGCTATCAGGAAATCCATGCAGTAAAAAGACACTGAGATTGTATTCCTCAGTGTCTTTTTACTGAACCTTTTTCTTGTTATGATTTCAATCAGAGGATTGTAATTTAAAGTAACTTAATCAGCTCTTCTAGCTCATCAACTAATACTTTTGCAAGTTCAAAATCAGTATCTTTTAGAGCTAATTCTATTTTCATTTCAAGCGCTTTTTTATTTTGTTCCGTTTCTAAATAGTCTTTATCAAAATGACGCGCATAAATCATCTGTTTAAATTTTTTCATTTTCATTTTTCTAATTGTCTTATCGTCAATGATTAACACATAATCCATACCATTTACAACCGAGTAGAAATCATGAGAAATCATGATAATCGCACCTTTATAGTCTTCAATAGCTTTCTCCAGTGCGATTTGTGAATAGATGTCTAAATGGCTTGTCGGTTCATCAAGCAGCAATATGTTCGCTTTACTGGCAGAAACTTTAGCTAATTGAAGCATATTTTTTTCTCCACCCGATAGAGATGCTATCTTTTGATTAACGATCTCGCCTTCAAAGCCATAGTTCGCAATATACGATCTAACCTCATCATACGTTTTAAACCCTGCATCGATGAATTCTTCTAATATGGTATTAGAATCATTTAACACTTCGCCTTGAAGCTGAGATAAATAAGCCACTTTAACATCATCATTTATTTCAATGGAATCATGATTATTGTTAAAGATATCTCGGAGTAAAGTCGTTTTCCCTGTACCATTTGGACCGATAATAGCTACTTTATCCGTAGATTTCATCTCAAAGTTAACATTGTCTAAAAGCAGTTCATCAAAGGCAACACTATAATTAGTGACTTTTACAACAACGCTGTCTTCCATTGCATTATCAATACCGAAGCTAATATTCGGTTGCTTAATATCAACAAATGGCGCTTTAATTCTACGCGCTTCCAATCTCTCTTGAAATCTAACTCTAGCTTTTAACGCTCTACCTCTAGATGCTTCTGAATTAATAGTTGCGATAGCTCTAAGATTATCAATAATGTTATCGTATCTCTCGATTTCTTCTTGTTCAGCGACTGCGATTTCTTGCAGCTCAATTTTTGTCTGAAGTAATGAGAAATTATACTCAATATATCGCCCATCAAACTCTTGAATCTCCGTGTTTTCAAGGTGAATAATTTTGTTGAAACAATGATTCAATAGATATCGGTTGTGGGTAACAACTAGCAGTATGCCTTTGTGTGAGTTAATAAGATTTTTAAGCGCATTTAGGTTTTCAAAATCTAAAAATACATCGGGTTCATCCATAATCATCAAATCGGGACTATTAAGCATTTCCTTCATCACTTGAATAAGTTTGAATTCCCCACCACTCAGGTCGGATACTCTAACATCTTTTAGCTTCATGAGGTTTGCTAGATTTAGTTTCTTATTAATGTTGCTTTCAAAATCATCGCCACCGATTGCATCCAATGCGTCTAAAGCGAATTGATACTTTTCGAGTAACGGCTCAATATCCGATGATGTTTCCATTTCAGTACAAATAGATTGTATTTCATCTTGTAGCTTAATAAATTGTTCTCCGATATATTCAAAAACGGTTGTTTCTTTCGTTTTGTCTAATTGGGAAAATTGACTTACATACCCAATTTTGCAGGTTGGATCTATTTCTAACTTGCCCTCAAACAAATATCTTTCTGGATCCATCAGTATATCGATCAGTGTACTTTTACCACTGCCACTTGTTCCAATAAAAGCGCAATGCTGTCCCTCTTCTAACGTAAATGAAATGTTTGTATATAGTTCTTTTTGTGGAAATGAGAAGGATAAGTTTTCAACTTTTATCATAGTATTACCTTTCTTTATAGCTAAAATAGTGACTATTATTAGATGTATTGTAGAGCATAGTTATAGAGTTTACCGTTGTAAGAGTAACACTGTTTGCAATCAGTTACAAATCCATTTGTATCCCATCCATTGGGGATCAAAGTTCCTTGCTACCTCCTTTCCTTTTGATGATATCACCAGCGATTTTTGCAACCTTGAATCGAGTTGTACAATAAACACTTGCCGTTACTTATGATACGGTTCCCCACGGTTAATCTTGACCGCTCGATAAATCTGCTCCACCAGCACCAAGCGCATCAACTGATGCGGCAACGTCATCCGCCCGAAAGACAGCTTCGACTGTGAACGATGCAGCACCGCATCAGACAAACCATTCGACCCGCCAATCACATACACCACATGGCTAGTCCCATACGTACCCAACTTATCCATATGCTCAGCCAAATCCTCGCTTGACCACAACTGACCGCCAATTGCAAGCGCTACCACATGTGCATCAGGCTTAATTTGCGCCAAAATCCGCTCCCCTTCACGGTCACGCACCTGCACAAGCTCCGCATCGCTCAACTTTTCCGAAGCCTGCTCATCTGGCAGCTCCGTAATTTGAAACTTCACATAAGGTGCCAACCGTTTACTGTACTCCGCGATCCCCTGCACCAAATACTTTTCCTTCAATTTTCCGATACATACGATCTGCACATTCATGTTCGTTAACGACTCCTTTTTATCCACAACTGCGTCCGCTCAACACAAATACTACTTACTTTATCGTCAAAAACATTTATCCACATGTTGATAATTATTTTTAGATTAGACTTGCCATTTATCCACAATGTTTTTCATCAAAAACCGCTATCCACAGGGCACAGAATCCACGATACAGGACAAGATTGCAGGCACACATCCACTCGCACATACTCATCCGGTCAACACAAAACAAGGGCTCAGACCCCGTACGAGTCCCGCCCTTGTTTCCATTACCCGCTCATGTTTTATAAAACATTTTTAGTATATTATATGTCTATATTTATTTCCTCATCCTACCCTTAGCTTACCTCAAGCACAGCTAAACTACAAGGAATTTTCCCTCTTGCTCGCAATCCATACAGCACTTAATTGGGCGTTCCCAGTGACTGAACTCCACTGAATCCAAGTCCACAATATCAGGCGCATCCTCGTAATCATCGACGAATTTATCAATTGCTAACTCCACATGCTCTTTACACACTACGTACATGAAAGTTCCCTCTTTCTTGCGACTCATGCTGTATTTTTATAATAACCATTTCTGCTCTGAAAAAATGCTGTCAACCTCATTGTGCCCACTTACTCACTAGGCTTATCCCCCAGCGTAACCGACGTCACCATCAGCTTGCCGTCACGATAAAACCCAATCTCCATCACGTCGCCGACCTTCTTCTGCTCGTACAAATACTTTCGCAGCTCCAACGTCGTATAAATGTTAGCCTTATCGAAGCGCACAATAACATCATCCAGCTTCAAACCTGCCTTCTTCGCAGGCCCTGAAGCTTCCAAGACGATAACGCCGTCCTTCACCTCGTTCGGCAGCTTTAACTCTTTCCGCTGCTCCTTCGTAATCGGCGCATACGGATTGTTCAAATCAACCGTGTACACACCTAAGTACGGACGCACCACCTTACCGTCTCGCAGCAGCTGATCGACGATAGTCATAACCTCATGGGTTGGAATCGCAAAGCCCATTCCTTCTACCCCTGTGGTCGCAATTTTCATCGTATTAATACCGATGACCCGTCCATTCAAATCGACTAACGCACCGCCGCTATTGCCTTCATTAATAGCCGCATCAGTCTGAATCACAACCTGCTCCCAATCAAAAATCCCATCCTGATTGAGTGACACCGGAATGACGCGGTTCGTATAACTTATAATGCCCGCCGTCAACGAATCCCCAAATCCCAGCGGATTACCGATGGCGATAACCGTCTCCCCGCGGCGCAGCTTGCGTGAATCACCGATTTCCGCGATTGCTGTAACACCTGCACCATCCATGCGCAGCACCGCAATATCCGCTACTCGGTCCTTGCCTACAACTTCCGCATTTTTACGCTGACCATTCGGCAGCATCACTTCCAATTTATCAGCAGCCTCAATAACATGGTTATTCGTTAATACGAACGCCTTGCCATCCTCCAGCTTAAAAATAACACCCGATCCCAAATTCGCATCCTTAATCGCTTCATCCGATTCCGATTCTGATTCGTCAGCCGCGCCAGATCCGTCCGCGCCGTTCGACTTACCAGAGTCAGCTCCATCCGCACCAGTATTCGTATCAGTCCCGTCATCCTCAGCGAACAAATCTGTCTGTTGATTCACGATGCTTACAACAGCAGGGCCAACCTTATCCGCTACTTGGACAATCCGCTCATAAGGGTCCATAACACCCGCTCCACCCGTCTCCGAACTGATCACCTGAACAGGATCTGATACCGAATGACTTTCGACGAGCCAACTATATACAAACACCGCAAGCATTGCGCTTATTACAGAGCTTACAACTGCAACTTGAACCGTTGACCAGCCGCGGCGCTGATCGCGCCTTAGCGATAACCTGCGCCAGCTTAGTGGGCGCCTATGTTTAATCTGTCCGACCCAATTCCGCTTCGCACCACGCGACACCTTCGGTGAGAAAAAATCATCATCAAACAAGCTCATCCGAACCAACTCCCCCCAACTGGGCCTTTCCACACTTCAGATACCGGCAGCTGCAACAGCCGACCATATCCATTAATGAGAAACATGCGAATGGAATAACTCTAAACGGTTAACACTATATAACGACCAATAGTAAAATCATAGACTTGTCATAGATTTGCATTCTTGTACATATTCTATCATACAAACCCAAAGTTGAGAGAAATGATTGCGTTTCCTTGCTTTAAAATTGTATTCGAACAGGAGGAAGACCATGACCACGAATCGTGTATCTGCAGCCATGTCTGAAGTTAATTTAATTGCCCAGCTCGCTGACCTCAAAGAAGACAACTACCAGCTTACACTTGCCCTGTCCACCTTAATGGAGCTACTCGTCGAACGAGGTATCCTAACCCACGACGATATCGTTCATAAGGCCGAGCAGCTAGATACGTATCCCTATAAATAAGGAAAGTCAGCTCACTAACTGCCACCACTACAGCCACTACCACCAGCTACAAAAGTCGCTCAATATAGTACTACTATCTACTAGTTAAGCAACTCAGCTCTGCTCATTTCGATACAGTCATGCAACCTATTAACGCTGCATGACTGTTTTAGCGTGCACAATATCCCACTCCGTTGGTTGCTCAGCATGCGTATCTCTTAACTGAAACTCACTTTCCTTAAAAAAGTGCCCGTGGTCCTCCATAACATCCTTGACCGTCATGCGGGCCAAGTCCTTCATATTATGCTCTAAGCTCAAATGCGCCAAGTAAGCGCGGCTTGTATTTCCCGTCACCACTTCGCACAGAGCCTCGCCCGCTGCTTCATTCGATAAATGGCCCAAATCGCCAAGGATACGACGCTTCGTGTTCCAAGGATAGCGGCCCATGCGCAGCATTTGCACATCATGATTGGACTCCATCACAAGGACGTTCGAATCGATAATGGCCTCTTTGACCTTATCGCTCATATAACCTAAATCGGTAGTCACACTCAGCTTCGTCTCACCATCATAGAAGCAATATCCGACGGGCTCAGCCGCATCATGCGAAATGCCATACGATTCTACGCGCAGATCATTGAAATCACGCGCTTCACCGGTTTGCATCACGATACGGTTTTCTTCCGCAATCGTGCCTACATGCTTCTCGAGCGCTCCCCACGTACTTTCGTTCGCATAGATGGGCACCTTGTGCTTACGTGCGAATGCGCCTAGCCCTTTAATATGGTCAGAATGCTCATGCGTAACCAAAATACCGTCAATCTGGCTACCTGATAAGCCTTGCTCAGCCAACAACTGTTCTGTACGCTTACAGCTTAGCCCTACATCGATCATCACGGTCGCATTTTCGTTCTGAATAACCGTGACATTTCCCGTCGATCCGCTCGACAATACCGAAAAACGTAAACTCATCACTCTTTCTCCTTTTTCCCCTGAGAACTATCCACCCCACCTTGAATGGCATTAAAGTAATATACCTCTCCATTCTCCAGCAGTATCCTCCAAGTAGGTCCAGCTAACTGCTGCTCTGAATCATATAACGGAAATGTACCATGATAGCCAAGTCGTATATCTTTAACGACGGAACCTGGCGACAAATTATTTTCAATTACAGTGCTTAGCGCTTGTGAGGCATGAATAATTTTTTGCGCCTTCGCTGCCGTTTTCGTCACAACAATGGCGTAGTTTTGCTCATAATGGGTAATTTTTTGATCGCTGAATCGTAATTTCAAGGTCACATCGAACAAAGGTAACCCGTTCGTCATTTGCTGATGCAGGACAAACACTTTTTCATCAAATAGCTTCTGATCGTGACTGTACTGCTCCACATGCTCGATTTCATCCTTGAAAGTGCGCTGCATTTCCTGCTGGGAAAACACGACCTTGCTATCCCGCGGTGTCTTCAAGGGCACCATTTCGCGATCCCGCTTCACTAACCGATACTCAATATTGCTTAACTCTGGCGTATCGGTTGGAATTTTTGTGGCTACCTGAATATTGTGCAGCTCCATGTTTTGCCGCGTCTCTTCAGACAACGACGTCCAATCCATCTCCGTGCTCATCCGATCGTCAAGCTCTTGCCATAGTTGATAGCCGAGCACGATGTTCAACAACAGAAACGCAAATATTAAAATGTTTTTTGCCCGACCCCAATCCATACAGAACCTCCTCGCGTGGTCAACAACATCTACGAGAACAAAGTCGTACGTCCATCTTTGTATCTCGCTTGCCACATCGGACGCAGACGGATTGTTTTCCCGTCTTTAACCGATTCTGGGACATACACAGGTTCAATATGCACAATGTGCTGCCAGTCATTCAACGCCTTCAGCTTGGCCACCAGTGCTTCACCTGCAAGGAGCGTGCGAGATTTACGCTCTTCCGAACGATTAGATAGCTGGATCAAAGAACGCTCATAGCTCGCAACTGTTCCTTGCTCCACCTTGACCTGCATGTAACCGAATCGGAATTGTGGCGTCCCTACAATCGGATGATGGCCCCAATATTGCTGGAACCGTATATCTGAACCCGTTACTTCACTCTCTACGCCGATCTTGTTCTTTTTAAAGCCCATATAATCAGCTGGAAGCGTAAAGCGATATTTTCCGCTCCACCCACCATGTTGATTAATAAAGCGAACAGCCGCCGATACATCATTAGCAAGCTCAGCACCGCCTTCGGTCACCGTCGGATCTGAATAGTTAATCCATCGCTGCGTATGGTCCACTTTCAGCCCACGTTTAATATCGGTATAAATTTCAGACCCATCTGATTCGCTTATTTTTTTCGTTACATCCGGATCAAAGAACAAACTGCGTTGAATTTGCTCTGCCGTGATAACATCGAATGGCAAGCTTACCTCTACCATTTCAAATGGCTTCTCCGGAATATAAAAAGCATCGTTAAACAGCTTGTACGGCGTCCACGAGCGTCCAAACTCTACTTGCTGCTTCACATCTTGGACGGTAATATCCGCCCGCGTCGACTCATAAACCGTATTTTCATTTTCACTAACAAAAAACACCCTTACCTCACGTTCATCCTGCGTAGCAACGAACACGATACGGCTGATGTTCTCCGTCTGGAATACGGCATCTTCCGCAATGCGCAGCACCTTTTGCAACAGCTTTACAGGAACGGGCGAATCAAAATACAATTCTACCCCTTCGTTTTGCTCCCGAATCCGAGTCCAATCCTCGTCTTTAATATGGACACTTTGAAACCCTTCATAAGAGCGTCCTTGCAGTCGCGACATAATATAATCGTAGAACGTCATATCTGGATACAGAATCGTATGCTTGTTATCCCCAAGGTGAAGAACCACCTGCTTCGGAAAAATCAAGTTCTCCACTCGCTCTTCCGGCCCTAATGGTTCCGCCTTAATATAATCGCCCGGCGTCTTTACAATCGCATCATAGTTCGGCATCCTATACGTTAACAGGAAGGTCTGCACAAGACTGAGCAGCACAAGGACGGCTAATAAAGCCGACTTTATTCGCTCTCTCATTCGAATGCCTCACTCCCTTCCTCTGCCTTTGTCGGCAACGTAAACGTTACTTTCGTCCCTACATTACACGTCGACTCCATCCCGATGTCCCCGCCATGAGCGCGTACCATTTCCCGGGCAATGGAAAGCCCTAGGCCTGTGCCGCCCATATTGCGGGAGCGAGCCTTATCGACCCGATAGAACCGCTCGAATATGCGCTCTAAGTCTTTGGGCGGGATACCTACCCCGTTATCCTCGACCGAGACCGCAATCAACCCTTTGCTCTCTGCGGGTACTCCCCGCAGCACGATCGACCCGCCTTCTGGCGTATACTTAACGGCATTCGAAACTAAGTTATCCAGCACTTGATCGATCTGGTCCCGATCAATGATGGCCATACCAGCCCGCATATCAACTTCAATCCCCACTTGAATCCGTTTATCTTTGAACTTCAATGAGAATCGATCAGCGACATCTTCGAGCATCTCTTGAATGTCTGTCGGAAGCTTGCGCAGTTTCGCTTGTTTCGAATCGAAACGCGATAAGTGCAGCAAATCGGTCACGAGCCGTATCATTCGCTCTGTTTCATTGCCAATAACGCCGACGAAGCGTTCCGCTAGTTGCTGCTCCTCCAGTGCTCCATCATCGAGCGCTTCGACATAGCTCTTAATCGTCGTCAACGGCGTACGCAGCTCATGCGACACGTTCGCGACGAACTCGCGGCGAGATTGCTCTAGCTTCTCTTGCTCGGTTACATCTTGAAGCACGACGATCGAACCTGTCACACCCTCACCCCGTCGATGAATAGGTGTGAAGGTGACACGTAAAATCGTTTCACTCTGGTTGTTGCCACTTGATAGCGCAACCTCGTCCTCTTGAGACATCAGCGGCAGCAATAACGAGCTGCGCTGCCCGCTTACGAGCGCTTCCACCTGCTCAGCTGCAATGTGCAGCAGCGTAGCCATATCCTTGCCCTCAGCATCGCTTGGCTTCACACCAAGCATTCCGCAAGCACGCCGATTAACAAGGATGACTTTACCTTGCTCGTTGGTGGCAACTACACCGTCACTCATGTTCGTCAGAATAGAAGCTAGTTTCTCCTTCTCTTCCTCATTCGCGTTTAGCGCTTCTTGAAGCTGCCTCGTCATATAGTTGAACGCTTCACTTAGTTGTCCAATTTCATCCGTGCCCATAACAGGCACTTGTCCATCAAAATGGCCTTCAGCCACTTTGGTCGCCTGCCTCGTAATTTGCTTAATCGGCTGTGTAATCGTATGCGCCAAAATAATGCCCAAGACAGCCGTCAGCCCTAGCGCTATCGCCATACCTGAGACGAAAATCTGATTAACGCCTTCAATCGTTTCGTACAAATCTTTCATCGAAGCGACGATGTAGAGCGCTCCTACCACTTTGCCATCCGCATAAACCGGGTTGGCTAGGATTTGCTTTCTCACATTGTCTTCATCAATAATGACTTCTTCATTGTCACGAATTCCTTGTAGAGCGCGAATCACGACGGTTTCGGTATTCTTTTTGCCCAAATAATCCGCCTGTGTCTGCATCGACGTCGTCAATACTCTACCCGTTGCATCGAGCACCTGTATTTCTACGCCGTTTATATTAAAATTGCGTACGACCATATTTAAATTTTCCATCGATTTCCCTTGGTCGGCTGCATCGTCTTCTTTTAAATAAGGTTCCACATAAATCGAAAGCAGCTTCGCAGAGCTGCGTAAATCCTCGGTAAAATTACTCGTGAGGGAATGCTTCATCGCACTCACAAAGTATACTCCGATTAACTGCATCGCAATTAAGATGAGCAGCACATAAATGATAATAAGCTTCGCTTGAATCGTTCGAAAAAAGCGACCTAACTTCATTTACAAGCCTCCCGTACGGGGATTGCGCATCATATAACCAAGACCACGGCGGGTAATAATGTAGTCCGGCTTGCTTGGATCATCCTCAATCTTCTCCCGTAGACGACGAATCGTTACGTCAACCGTCCGGACGTCCCCAAAATACTCATATCCCCATACCGCTTGCAACAAGTGCTCGCGCGTCATCACCTTGCCCGAACTGCGCACCATATAGTGCAGCAGCTCATACTCCCGATGCGTAAGGTCGAGCGGCTCATTATTTTTGTATACGACATACATATCCGTATCAATAAATAGCTCGTGCAGCTTCAGGCCTTGCTTTTCCTTACTGCCTGCTTCGTCATCAGCTTCATTCTGCTGTACTTTATTTTGTCTGCGCAGATGCGCCTTTACCCGAGCTAGCAACTCGCGCGTACTGAACGGCTTGGTCACGTAATCGTCAGCGCCCATTTCCAAGCCGAGCACCTTATCGAACTCCGTATCTTTCGCCGTTAGCATAATGATCGGCATATGCAGTTGCTGCCGTACCTCACGACACACGTCCATGCCATCCTTTACAGGCAACATCAAGTCCAGCAGCATCAGATCAGGCTTCTCCTTTAATGCCAGTTCAATCGCTGTGCCTCCGTCGAACGCACATATGACTTCGTAGCCTTCTTTTTCAAGATTAAATTTAAGAATATCCGCAATCGGCTGTTCATCATCCACTACGAGAATTTTTCCGTACATGTAATCCCCGCCTTTCTTCTCCATTTATTCCATCCCGCGCTCTATTTCACGTATCTTATATCTTATGTCTATCTCCCGTTGTTCACGTTCCATTTTACAATTCATTATTCTATTTTATCATACTTACACTTGCATCCCGATAGCAAACGTTGGGCATCGCTTGTAAGATAACATAAAAAAGACGGAGCAATGGTTTGCCCCGCCTTTAAGATGGTTATAAATATTTAAGAGGATTTTGCACTGCATCATCCTTATGAATTTCAAAGTGCAAGTGTGTACCTGTTGAGAACCCTGTATTGCCCATGATACCAATGCTTTCGCCCTTCTCAACAATGTCGCCCATACTCGCTGTTAACTCACTCATATGTGCGTACAACGTCTTATAGCCGTTGCGATGATTCACAATGATGGTGTTGCCGTATCCGTTCTTTACGCCAGCAAAGACAACGACACCTTCATCGGCAGCCATAATCGATAAGTCGCTTGATACCATATCAAGCCCTTTATGCATACGGCCCCAGCGTTTGCCGTAACCGCTCGTCAATTGCGCACCGCTAACAGGCCAAGCGAATGAACCTGTACCTTCGCCCCGCACCACTTTAGTGCCCTGAATCACGATTTCAGGGAGTGCAGGCTCGATAACTTTTTGCTCAATCCACTCTTCATGAGTCAGTTTGCCGTTATCTTTAATAAAGCGGTAGGACATCTGCTTTAAGCCTTGCTTGCCTTTACGGACAACTTTAGACTCGCCAGCACGCATTTCTGGATCTTGTCTTACAACGCGTTGCGGTTCCGTGACGAGATACTCACTGTAAGCTTCAGTGGTCTTAACCGTAATGAGCGGCTTCGCTTCAGTCAAATCTAGCTTAGATCCTACTTGCAGCAATTCCTCAGCAACATCAGGGTTGTTGCGATAAATCGTCTCATACGACACTTTTTGCTGCTTGGCAATCGAGGAAACCGTGTCACCCTTCTTAACCGTATACGTGACAGGTTGCTCTTGACCTGTCGTTAGCTTGCGAACAGCTTCCTGTGGCGTTAACACTGCTTCTGGTCTTGCTTTGCTGTCTGCCATAGCAATAGACTCGCGGAACTCAACCGACTCCAAGCGAGACATCGCCTTAGTCGCTTTAACCGAGCGCGCAGGTGATGACAGCACACGTACTTGATTCAGACCTTTATTCCCGTTGCGCGAATATTTGGACTTCACTTGGTTTAAAATTTTGTTCGCCGTTGCTTCATCCTTTACAACACCGATCGCCTTGCCGCCAACCTTTAACTCTACGCCAGCTGCATAAGCCGTAATGACCGTGTCCAACTTGGCAAGCGTCTCCGTCGTCGTTGGCTTGAACTTGTAACCGGAATCAGCGACTGTACGAATACCCTGAAGATCAAGGTTTATATGGGCATGCGGATTTTTGGCTTGCACCGCTTTTTGTTTCTTCACGTAAAATTGCTTCAGTTCATCTAATGCAGATACCGTACCGATAAACTGATCATTTTTGTATACTTGGAAAAAAGATACCGTGTTGGCCTTCACATATGAAGTTCCGCCCCAAATAGCTGCTGCAATAAGTCCGAGTCCGCCCAGCGAAAGCACAATTTGCTTGCGGGATTGCACAAGCCACTGCTTTACATTCATTGCTTTGAACTTGTTGCCCCACGCAGCCGTCCATTGGTGCCATCGGCCGGTCTTCTGCTCTTGAGACGACTCGTCCGGATGATTTCCATTGAAACGTTCCATGTTGGTCTCCTTAACTTTTCAATCATTTCATTTCGTTCATTCATAAGCTTGTCGAATATATAAGTGTTACGCGTCTGAGTACATTAAACGATTAGACAAAAAGTAACGTTTTGTTACCTTTTTTACTGTAACACAGGTCGAAGAAGCAATGCAACTGACGTGAAACGTTGAAGATTGTCGATACCATCCCTTATACGGTAGGCCTTGGCGCGTCTTTTTCGCTTTTTTCCGCAAAGCAAAAACGTGAATCTGCCCATTTATGAAGATGGCCAAATTCACGCTTATTATACATTCCTTATTTTACCTCATGATGAACAACTCTTAATTTACCGGAACTTGAGGCGTTGTTGTCGTCTGCTTCTGCTTATCTTGCGCTGCCAACGAACCACTATCTGTCACGATCTGCCTCATCTGCTTGTATTCTTCATCATTTAAATGCTTCGCTAAGATTTGCTCTGCCTGCCTAAGCTCTTCGCCAGTTAGCCCACCCTCCATGAGCGCGGATAAGTGCTGCCAATCTTCTTGAGGTAGCTTTTTCATGATTGTGGCGAACAATTTCTGCTTGGTCGCAGTAGAAAGCTCGCCTTTCTTTTGTGTCAATTCCTCAGGAGAGACGACAACCTTATCCTGTGGAGATGTGGTTGTGGTTGGAGTTGGCGTTTGGGTTTGCGTTTGAGGCTCAATTGAGGAGAGCCCACCCATTACGGGAGTTGCCCCGTCAGCATCTGTTCGTCCATCATTTTGTACGCCTTTTTGTCCATCTTTTTGCACGTCCGTTGTGCTATCTGCTTTCATGTTCCCCTTACTCTCATTCCCCAACAGCATTCCTACCATCGAGGTAATCGTCAACGGCGGACGCTCAACTGAAATATTAAACTTAGATAAAGCAGCTTGAATATATTGATCTACTACAATTGCAGTCGTCCCAACCGTTAATATACTTGATAGCATACTTACGAATACGATTAACATAATTGTCTGTAACGCACGTAACATCCACTTCATATACAACCTCCCACCGACCAACGCTCGCATTCTATTTTTTAAAAATAGAGATGAAAGGTGGTCAAACCGTCATTTACCGCTTAGTATTCCCGTTTAAGCACAAAAAAATCCAGCCTTTCTTGTAAAAGAAAGACTGGATTCGTATACGTTTTAGCGATAAATTTGGCGAACTTGATTCGTCTGCTCGCGGTTACGGCCCACAGAGAAGATCGAAATTGGAATGCCTGTCAATTCAGATACACGCTGCACATAATTGCGCGTAGACTCTGGCAGCTCTTCAAGCGACTTACACTGTGTAATGTCTTCCGACCAGCCTGGTAGCTCCTCGTAGATCGCTTCACACTCCGCCAGCATCTTCAAGTTAGCTGGGTAGTGCTCGATGATTTCGCCACGGTACTTATAAGCCGTGCAAATCTTCACCGTTTCCAAGCCGCTTAACACGTCCAGCGAGTTCAAAGACAAGCCTGTAATACCGCTCACGCGACGTGCGTGACGAACTACAACACTGTCGAACCAACCTACACGGCGTGCACGACCTGTCGTCGTACCGTATTCATGACCTGCTTCACGAATAAAGTGGCCAATCTCGTTGTCCAACTCCGTTGGGAACGGGCCGTCACCAACACGGGTTGTGTAAGCCTTCGCTACACCGATAACTTCTTGAATCTTAGAAGGGCCTACGCCGGAACCGATACATACACCACCAGCCGTTGGGTTGGAGGAAGTAACATACGGGTACGTTCCTTGGTCGATATCGAGCATAACGCCTTGCGCGCCCTCGAATAGCACCTTTTGGCCTGTATCAATTGCATCATTAAGCACAACTGACGTATCGACCACGTATTTGCGAATATATTCAGCATACTCCAAATACTGTTTCAACATCTCATCAATGTCGAGTGGCTCGCCACCGTACATTTTGATCAGTTCGTTCTTCTCGTTTGCAAGATGACGAAGCTTCAGTTCGAATACTTCAGCATCCAAAATATCATCGATGCGAATACCGATTCGTGCCGCTTTGTCCATGTAGCAAGGGCCAATACCTTTGCGCGTTGTACCGATCTTGTTCGGGCCTTTGCGCTCTTCTTCCAAGCCGTCCAACACCATGTGGTAAGGCATAATCACATGTGCGCGATCGCTAATGCGCAAGTTGTCCGTGGAGAATCCATTTTCATGTATATATTCAATCTCTTCGATAAGTGCTTTCGGGTTAATAACCATACCATTACCGATGACACAAGCTTTATCATCATAAAAAATTCCTGATGGAATAAGGTGAAGCTTATACTTTTTATCACCAATCAAAATCGTGTGTCCCGCATTGTTACCGCCTTGATAACGCGCTACCACATCGGCGCTTTCGGCGAGGAAATCAGTGATTTTTCCTTTCCCCTCGTCGCCCCATTGGGTTCCTACGACAACTACTGTAGACATATCCATACCCCCGTCGGGTGTTCACACACCGTTATTGACTGCCACTCAGCAGTTAATTACCGGAGGCAGCATAACAATTCTAACAGTCAAAGACCTTTAAGTCAATAAAAAGCGAACGTTAACCCCCTCCCATTATTTAATGTTCGGAAATTGACGTTCGCTTCTTTATGGTACTGTGATATTATTATCCCGCATAAGGGTCATTATGATTCCTCTCGTAGCTCACGAACTTATTGTAGTTCTTCAAGAACACGAGCTCAACCGTACCGACCGGTCCGTTACGCTGCTTAGCGATAATAATTTCAATAATATTTTTTTTCTCCGTGTCCTGATTGTAGTAATCATCACGGTACAAAAACGCAACAATGTCAGCATCTTGCTCAATCGAACCCGATTCACGCAAGTCAGACATCATTGGTCGTTTGTCTTGGCGCTGCTCAACACCACGGCTCAGCTGCGATAGTGCAATGACAGGAACCTCAAGTTCACGGGCAATTTGCTTCAATGTACGTGAAATTTCGGATACTTCCTGCTGCCTGTTCTCGCCTGCCTTGCCGCGCCCATGAATGAGCTGCAAGTAGTCGATCAAGATCATGCCTAAGCCGCGTTCCTTCTTCAAACGTCGGCACTTCGCACGAATATCAGCCACCGTTACGCCTGGCGTATCGTCAATGTATACCTCTGCCTCAGACAAGGCAGCAATAGACATCGTTAGCTTCTCCCAATCGTCGTCCTCCAGTTGCCCTGTCCGCAAACGGGTTGCATCGACGTTCGATTCGGCACAGATCATACGCTGTACGAGCTGTGCCGCTGACATCTCCAAGCTGAAGATGGCAACCGTTTCTTTCGCGCGTACGCCTACGTTCTGAGCGACGTTCAAGGCAAAGGCTGTCTTACCTACAGATGGACGCGCAGCCACAATGATAAGGTCATTGCGCTGAAAGCCCGCCGTCATCTTATCGAGATCCGGAAATCCGGATGGAATACCTGTCGTGCCGCCCTTTTGCGTGTTCAGGAACTCAACACGCTCGTACACTTCCATGAGTACATCTTTAATCGCAATGAAGCCGCTCGATGAACGTCGATTGGATATCTCCAAAATACGACGCTCAGCATCGCTCAGCATTCCAGCAACGTCTTCCCCACCCGCGTAGCCTTCGCTAACGATTTGGGTGGCTGTATTGATGAGACGCCTCATCATCGACTTTTCTTCAATAATTTCAGCGTAATAATCAACGTTAGCCGCTGTTGGCACAGCATTCGCCAGCTTCGTTAAATAAGACACGCCGCCGATGTCTTCCAGCTGCTTCTTGTCCTGCAGCTTAGCCGTTAGCGTGACGAGGTCTATCGGCTGATTCTCTTCTCCAAGCTCAATCATGGCCTCATAGATCATCTGATGAGCTGGATTGTAAAAATCGACTGACTGCACCCGCTCCATCGCTGTAATCATCGCTTCAGACTGCAGCAAAATGGCGCCGAGCACTGCTTGCTCAGCCTCCATATTTTGCGGCGGAATCCGATCGGCAAACAAGTCGTTCATAATAGGCTTATTCCTCCGTTACTTGTACCTTTGTCGTTGCTTTTACTTCAGGATGCAACTTGATCGATACATTTGTAAAACCGAGCGAACGAATTGAATCCTGTAATTCAATCTTACGCTTATCTATTTTGAGCTTCATTTGTTGTTGTAATGCTTCAGCAATCTGCTTCGATGTAATAGCCCCGAATAAACGGCCACCTTCACCTGCTTTTGCTTTCAATACGACTGTCGTTTCATTCAGCTTCGCAGCAAGTGCCTCAGCGTCTGCCTTCTCTTGTGCTTTACGCTTATCTTCAGCTTTGTTCTGCTGGTCAAGGGTCTTCATATTGCCGTCTGTCGCCAGACGCGCCAAGCCGCGCGGGATGAGGAAGTTTTGCGCGTAACCCTCGGATACTTCCTTAACTTGTCCTCGTTTACCTTGCCCTTTAACATCCTGCAACAAAATGACTTTCATTCGAACAACCCCTCTTCGGCATCTATTTCCTCAAGCACACGTTTAAGCTTCGCTTCCGCTTCCGCTAATGTGCCTTGAATTTGTGCGGCTGCGTTCGTCAGGTGTCCTCCCCCGCCAAGTCGCTCCATAACGACTTGCACGTTCATCTGACCAAGCGAACGAGCGCTAATTCCTATTAATCCATCTGGTCGTTCGCTAATAACGAACGAGGCCAATACGTCGGTCATATTTAACAGCGTATCAGCTACCTGTGCAATGAGCAACTGTGAAAATTTACGGCCAGGCTCGGTTACAGCTACAGCAATATGCCCGTATAGCGTTTCCGCACGGCGGATAATATCCGCCTTTTCAATGTACTGATCAAGGTCCTCTTTCAGCATACGCTGAATGAGGAGCGGATCAGCGCCTTGGCGGCGTAAATATCCCGCCGCATCATACGTGCGTGAACCGGTACGCAAGGCAAAATGCTTCGTATCGACCGTAATACCTGCCAGCAATGCAGTCGCTTCAAGCACACTCAAGTTAATGCTTGTATCAATATATTGCAGCAGCTCGGTCACAAGCTCTGCCGTAGAAGATGCATATGGCTCCAAATATACAAGCACGGCATCCTGAATAAACTCGGCGCCTCGACGATGATGGTCGATAATAACGACCCGATCCGTCGCTTGCAGCAAGCGAGGCTCTTCGACCATCGCTGCTTTATGCGTATCTACGACGATGAGTAAGCTATCCTTCGTCGCAATCTCCATGGCCTCATAGCGCGTTATAAAACGCGACCACAATATCTCGTCTTTCTTGAGCATGGCAACAAGTCGGTCAATGGACGGATTGCTCTCCTCAAGCACGATATACGCTTCCTTATCAAGCGTGCGGCATGCGTTCAATACGCCTAGCGCCGCACCGACAGAGTCGGTGTCAGGCAGCTTATGCCCCATAATGAGCACCGTGTCGCTCTGCTTAATAAAGTTGCGGAGCGCATGAGAGATGACGCGCGCACGCACGCGTGTACGCTTCTCTACGGCGTTAGACTTCCCGCCGTAGAAAGATAGCCGCTGGCCTACACGGACGGCAACCTGGTCGCCTCCACGGCCAAGCGCAATATCTAAGCTGGACTGGGCCAGTTGGCCGAGCTCCGCAATCGTTTCAATCCCCGTGCTGTCGTCAGCGTTATTCGCTACAGAGGCAGATGCACCTGCAGCTGACGAGCCTGATGCACCCGCGGCAAAGCCCATACTAAGCGTCACAGGCAGCTTGTTATCAAGCGTCATCTCTCGCACTTCATCCAGTACAACGAATCGCGTCTGCTCCAACGATTTCAATGTCTGCATATTCATCACCATGAAATGCCGATCGGAGGATAAGCGTTTCATCAAAATACCGTGCTCGCTAGCCCACTCGGTAATAATAAATGTCACGCGAGCAAGCAAAACCGACCGCTGCTGATCGTCTAAGCCCTGCGTCGACTCCTCCAAGTTATCCATAACGACTGTACCAACCGCGATGCGCTCCTCATCCAGTCGTTTACGCAGCGCCCATAGCTCCGTAACGTCGGTAAAGTAAACGATGCGCTCTTCGCGCACGATCGTCGCTTGAATAAAGCGACCTGCTAAGAACAGCTCGATCGTACCATCCATCTCTTTGGTTTGCAGTTGTGGGAATACGGCTGTCAGCTCGCTGCCGTTAATATCCTTGCGATTTAACAGCTGCTCCATATACGGATTGTGCCACTCTACTTTACGATCCTCACCGTAGAGGACGATACCGTAAGGGAGCCCTACAATCGACTGTTCGCCAGCTCGCTGAATCCGATAGCCCAATGTTTCTAAATATGACTCAGTTTCCTCGCGAAACTTACGTTCTGCTTTAAGGGATGCTGACGCCAATACAGCAGTAGCAATCAGCCCAAGCATGGCTAGCGCCCAATTAAAAATGGCTAATACCACAGTTAGCACAAGCAATAGAACGAACGTCCAACCTGTGTGCTTGGCGTACCAGCGTTGGAACAACAATTTTGGCATGCCTACCTCACCCTATGTTCTTGGTTTGGAGATCGCTTGACGCAACGGAAAGAGTAAATCGATCATTCCGACAATGCGCAGTACAGATATCATAAGCGGCGACAGCAATAAGATGCCGACCACGACAATGACAACTGGAATCGCCTTTTTCCACTTCTTTTCATGAGCTATGAAGAACAACAAGGAGATACCCTGCACGGCAAAAGCCAAATCCAACAACGGTTCCAAGTTGAACAAAATGAGCGTCAAAAAGCTATCTGTTGATACTGGTGTAGCAAGCCTTAAAATAACGGCAAACAAGTAGTACCAAATAAGCGACTTCGGCAGTCTCCATTCACGCACCGGCTTTAGCTTATTTACATCTATACCTTGCACGGCCAATAACAGACGACTGAAGGCATACGTAATCGTCCCCATATATAAGGAAATACCGATTAACCAAAACGGCAGCATGCTTCCTACTATTTTGGCGTAAAGAGCAATTTGCTCGGATGAGAATCCACCTTGCATGACGCCTGCGACACCTGATTGCTCAAGACTTTTTGAAAACTGCTCTGCTGCTTCCGTAATATACGTGGTGAGATTGAAATTGAGCACAACTGAAGCAAAGGCCAATAACAACAACGACTGAATTAAAAACGTGATCGTAACAGCTAAAAAAGAATTCCATGCTGGACGCTTCCGTTTAAACATTTGTCCAAGTACGATACCTGGAATAATAAAATATAACGATTGTAACACAGCTACGGAACCTAATTGCCCAAACAGCATAAAGACGATTGCCAGCAATGCCACCAAATGCAGAGCCAACGCTCCTACAGATAGCATGGTGCTTAACATAACGATTGGTATCGCCATAAAGCTCATCGTCAACACCTGTATCGGATGTGATATAGACAATAGCAGCACAAGAGCTGCAACGGCCCATGCTACGGAAGACCAGCGATTCTTCAACAATGTTCACCTCTTACATTTCTAAAATAAATGTATTCTCCATTATATCATAAATTAAATGGGGTCTAATGCTTTCATTACGAACTGCTCGCAATACTCAATAATTTGACTACGACGTACAATACCGATAAAACGGTTCATATCGTCCACAACAGGCACGAAGTTCTGTCCTTTCGCCAGCTTAATTAAGTCTTCCATATTAGAATCAATGCGCACTGGTTTATTACGCATATTGAGCGGCACGTCTTTGAGCAAATATTTCGAAGCATCCTCAAATGTAATTTCCCCTGCTGAGTTCTTCATATGCCATAATAAATCCCCTTCTGTAACGGTCCCCATATACTCCCCTTCATCATTTAAGATCGGCACCGAAGTATAGCGATGATGTTCCATTCGCTCTAACGTCTGGCGCAGAGTGGCACTAATCGGCAAACAGACAACTTCGTGTTTCGGCAATAAGAAAAAAGCAATATTCATCCGTCAGGTCTCCTCCTTGAATCAAGCAGGGATACCTATCATAACGTTCAATATCCCTATCATTAAATTAACACATTTTACCCATGAAAAACAAAAACCAGCTACCGAAGCAGCTGGTTTTCGATTATTCGGGTTGCAATTGACGTGGTTGCATCAGTTGTGACACATCCGTATTAGGGTTCATCCAATTGGCGATAAGCTGCTGAACGTACTCCATATCCTCTTCGAGCGGAAGGTAATACCAACCGCCGCTCATCATTTTTCCACTACCGTGCAACATGTAGTTGCTAATCGAAGGAATGCTTCCTTTGGATAGCATCGTTTTCGCTAAATCAATCATATACTTAGGACGCATATCGGTAGTAAAATTTTGACCCATAATATTAATAAGTTCAGGAAGCCTTCCGATTTTGTCCAGTTCGATTGCGCGATTCATGAGAGCATCCAAAAAGATACGGTGACGCATTGTACGATTCATATCCGAGTCTTCGCGATAACGTACATAATACAAGGCTTCTTGGCCATCATAAATGGGCTTGTTGCCCTCAATGCGGAATTTCTCATGGTTAGGATCACGATTTACTATATCTTCTGTAATAGGTAGTTTAACTCCATCTAGTGCGTTCACGACATCTTTAAGCCCTTCAAAGTTAACCGTTGCATAATGGTCTACCTTTTGTCCCAGCAAGTTCTCAACCGTGTCTATGCTCATCTTGGCGCCGCCAAATGCATACGCGTGGTTAATTTTTGTTTTATAATCTTTACCTATGATTTCGGTATACGTATCACGCGGTATTGAAACGAGCAGCACCTTATTGTCTTGCGGACGAACGACTGAATAAATCATCGTGTCTGAACGACCTACTTCTTTACTCCGCTGATCGATACCCATTAGCAAGATAGAAAATGGTTCTGTAATTTGACGAACAACTTCTTCCTTACCTTCAATCGGTTTGTATGACTCATTAAGCGTCTCTTCCACTTTATCGGAGAAGAACATATCAAATGCGAACACTGCCAACTGATTGCGGAAAATAAAAGCTCCACCAGCAATTAGCGCAAGTACAACTAATGCAATGCTCCACTTTTTATATCTTTTTTTCATAATAATCCTCTTCTTCCTGTTCGGTTTTCAGGTCTTTAGTTAAGGATCACGCAAATGGCGGTCCGATAATAAAGAGCCTAATCGCGCTCTCTCTGCTGCATGACTATATACATCAATATATAACTGAAATTTCCCATCAACTTGTACGATAAACACTTGTTCTGGTGTTAAATTCCGCTGCTTTAGCTCCCCTTCCAGCCAAGCAACATCTTTCCCAATATCGAATAATGAATCTTCTAGTATCGTGCCGTCCATAAGGACAATTGTGGGCTCAGGTTCCGATTCTAGGTCGAGCTTGGATATAGCCTCTGCTGCACCAACAGTTGTATAACCATTTGTTAAACTTGCCTGAGCATGGGCATGAGCATGGGCTACCGTCAACGGCCTGTTAGCAGACTTTAGCATGACGTTAATTTCCCCGCTGGGCTCCATAATAGCAAATTCCACATCCGCAAGGTGGAATGCATTTTTATTTCGCAATTGTATCATCATCTCATCAATGGTCAATCGCTCTTTACGCATATTGCGCTCCAGTATACGTCCTTGGCGAATAAGAACGGTGCCCTTGGCGTGCAATAGATCCCGGAATCGTTTACTCTTTAACTGCGCCCACTCCACACCAAATGAAGTGAGTACCCACACCAACAAAGAAATTACCCCTAGTATCCAACGGCCATCTGTATTTAGTGAAATAAATACAGCAAGACCACCCACCGTCAATCCTGTCAAATATTCAAACAGGGACAGCTGCGATACTTGCCGCTTGCCGAGCAGCTTTGTTAAACTAAACAGCACTACCATAGCTATCCATGTACGATAGATGACGATGAGCCAGTCTGGCATCCCCTGATACCCTCCCGCAATTGTAGATTCAATGCTTAGGATGAGCAGGGTCCCGACTTTTTAACAAAGAATATGTCTATTTTACAAGGTTCCGTCGCAAAAATAAAATGTATAAATTTCATCGGCTCATTTTTCCGGTCTGTTTAGTCCATATTTTCACAATTAAAAAAGGAAATTCTCCCGTTATATACGACGTGCGTAACCGGGGAATTTCCTTCATTATGGAGTTATTTTAATGGGTTCAATTCGGACAATTTTGAGCTTCGAACGTAATCGGCAATTCGGTTAAACCGAAAATGGATTGACTGTTTATGCGCTCTAACACGGCATGGTCGGCAATTTTAATGTTTCGAGTACGACTAAGCAAGCTCGAAAACGTAATCTTAGCCTCAAGCCGGGCCAGCATGACGCCTAAGCAGAAATGAATGCCGTGCCCAAATGTCAAATGTGGATTCGGACTGCGATTCATATCGAATAAGTGAGGCTGCTCAAATACGGCCTCGTCTTGATTTCCGGAAGCAAGCCATGTCAAAACGGTTTGGCCAGCTTTAAATGGATGTCCCTGAAAGGTTACGTCTTCTGTAATAAATCGTTGTGTGCTTTGGACAGGCGAAGCATATCGTAATGTTTCTTCAATCAGAGAAGGTATTCGCTCATGGTTAGACATCACCTGCTGGTAGGCAGCTGGTTCATTAGCTATACATAGAAGCGTGGCTGTTATGAGGTTCGTCGTTGTTTCATTACCTGCCACCAAGAGCAAAATACAAAAACCGATCAGTTCCGCATCGGATAGTTGAATTCCCTCCTCTTTGACTTGAACTAAAGCCGAAATTAAATCATTTTGAGGCCGTTTTCGACGTTCATTTGCGATTTCAGTAAAGTAAGGGGTCATTTCCTGCTGTGGCTTCAACATCTGCGCTGGATCGAAGGTAACTAATGCAAGTGACCACTCACGAAATTTGTCCCTATCCTGCGATTGGATACCAAGCATTTCCGCAATAATCGTTACAGGTAATGGGCTAGCAAAGTCTGCGACAACATTCATTGTACCTTGTTCCAACACCCTATCTAACCATTCATTCGTAATTTGGATTATACGTGGCGTTAATGCTTCAATTGCTCGTGGTGTAAATGCTTTAGCAACAAGAGAGCGCAATTGCTTGTGCCTAGGTGGATCTATAAATAAAATGCTCTCCTCAAATGGGGTATATTCTTCTTTTTCTTGATGACTAGAAAAAATATGGTGATTACCTAAGATGGATTTAATATCATGATAGCGAAATACATTCCACATTTGCGTCTGTTCATCAAAGTAAATAGGCTGCTCATCACGCATTTGCTTAAACCAAGAATAAGGAATTAACTGCTCTGATACGGACCATTTCATCTTTACCACCGCACTTTCATTCATTTGAAAATACTTGGATTGTGTCATGTCATGAGTACTTGCCGTTGCAGTTGCATTATAATAAACAATTATTAATAGTAAATAATTATTTACTATTAATAATTTATCACTTCCTTTTTCGACTGTCAAATTTTATGATTATAATTAGTAACTAATTAGCGGAGGTCACCATGAAAGATTCCTACTGGGGAAAAATAATTGAAGAATGGTCGCTGTTTATGATGAATCAGCGTAATTTAATGAAGTTTATTGACCATCATATCCATCATGAACTTAATACATCGCAATCGCACGCACTGTGGTTGATCTACATGCGTGCTGAACTGAATATGACGGAGTTGGCTGGTCATATGCAGATGTCCAAGCAGCAGCTAACACCTATTGTCAATAAACTGATCGAGCTGGGCTATGCGACCAGAGAATACAATGCGGCTGATCGAAGAGTTATCAACATCCGTATAACTCCTGCTGGGACAGACCTTGTGAAGGAATGTGATGCAGAAATTGCAACCTTACTGAAACATATTATGTCTGATGTGGACGAGCAGGAATTGTTGGCTTTCCAACAATCGTTGCACAGTATGAATCACACGATTGATCGTATTATGGCATCTAAGCTTAACCCTAACCCTTAGCTCGTGTTAGTCCGTGTATTCCTCTTAGCCTGAGCTTAGGGAAAAAGAACGGACTAAAGCCAGCCCTCATGGCATATTGTGCATGAGGGCTGGCTTTAGTTAGGTGTACCTTATACATTCGCATTAAAAAAAGCAGCCGTTTGACCGGCTGCTCTTCTTAATACTACTCAGTTGTGTATGGCAACAACGCTACTTGACGGGAACGCTTGATAGCGATCGTCAACGCACGTTGGTACTTCGCGCTTGTACCAGTCACACGACGTGGCAAGATTTTGCCGCGCTCGCTAATAAATTTACGAAGCAAGTCCGTATCTTTATAATCGATGTGTGTGATTTTGTTTACTGTAAAGAAACACACTTTACGGCGTTTGTTACGGCCTTTACGACCACCAAACTTGCGCTCTGGGCGCTCGCCGCCTTCATTTTGCTTGAAGCTCATTCCGTTTCAGTCCTTTCCAAGTTAGAATGGCAAATCATCATCAGAAATATCGATCGGTCTTCCGTCGTCTGAGAAAGGATCCGCTGCTGGTCCACGCGAATAGTTGTTGTTCGAACCGCCACGAGGCTGTCCACTCTGCGAACCTTGAGAGTTCTGCGAGTTTTGACCATACGAGCTAGGTGCAGGTGCACCTTGTCCGCCACCCATATCTTCACGCATTCCACCGCTATCGCGGTTAGATTCCAAGAAACGAACATTATCGGCAATAATTTCAGTTACGTATACACGCTTTCCTTCATTATTGTCGTAGCTACGAACTTGGATGCGTCCTTCCACTGCAGTCAGTCGACCTTTGCGCAAATAGTTTGCACATGTCTCTGCTAACTGTCGCCATGTGACGACTGGAATGAAATCCGCTTCACGTTCACCAGACTGACTCGAATACGGTCGGTCTACCGCCAACGTAAATTGCGTTACCGCAACTCCTGCTGGTGTGTAGCGTAATTCCGGGTCACGCGTCAGACGACCAATTAAAATCACGCGATTCAACATGATATCCCCTCCTTCTGACGTTAATTACGATCCGAGTGTGATTGTAGCAATTAAGCTACAGCGTTCGTTACGAGGTAGCGGATGATATCGTCAGAAATTTTCAACTGACGCTCAACTTCAGCTACTACTGCAGGTTCTGCAGTGAAGTTAACGAGAACGTATACTCCGTCACGGAACTTCTTGATTTCGTAAGCGAGACGGCGTTTACCCATCACATCGTGCTTCGTAATTTCGCCGCCATTAGAGATGACGCCTTGGAATTTCTCGACTGTTGTTTGAACAGCTTCTTGCTCGATGTCCGGACGAATGATGTACATCAATTCGTATTTGCGCATTTCACTTTCACCTCCTTTTGGACTTCAGGCCCCTGATCGGTTTGTCAGGAGCAAGGAGCGAGACAACTCGCACTAAATTAATATATCAAAAACTGTACCTAAGCGCAACCTATGCTAGGTATTCCCTTTATGCTTATTGTCGAAATTTTGTTGGCATTCACTTTAATTTCACGTTCTGACCAGCATTGCTATTCATTGTTATGTAAAGGAACTGATGATTCGAGCCATTACGGTCGACACTAACAAAGTCAAATGATCACTTACACGAAAGGAGGAGCTTGTAATGGGTGAAAAGACAGAGTATTCTCCAGGCGACAAAGCACCAAATGATGCTATTTATATGGAGGTTGGAGAGAACAGTTTCCATAGCGAAATTCAAGATCCCAAGCAGATTAAACTGAACCGAGGCGACACTTTTCCTGAGACAACAAATAAAGACCGTAAGTGGAAGAAGAAGAAGCATGCCTTGACGCATTGATGATGCTGTACTGAACATTTTTAAAATTTTTAAAACTTTTTTTAGAACCGATGTATATAAAAAATGAATTTGTTCATAATAACTACTGACGGTGCGAAGCGAGGTGTTGTTCCATTGAACAGTGGGGCGGTTAAACCAAGTGATGATGAAGACATCAGCTTTACGTCATAAGAGAAGCGAGGCGTTGTGCTAAAGACCATTTAGTCGATAACACGCATAAGTGTGGGAGACCATCTTAGAAACCGAGCGATCTGAAAGCAGTGAAGTGTTGAGTCCAAATTAAGCACCGTCAACCAGAAAAGGGACTGTCCTCAGAGATCTCACCAGATCTCAAGGACGGTCCCTTGTTTGTTATTTAACGTTTTTCGTTATGGGTTACTGCTTATTAGTAATTAGTTATTGGCGATTGGTGATTGGCCGCGGTGGTGCAATCAAAAAACCCCTTACGCTTAGCGCGTAAGGGGCGTTAATGTAATATTTAAGTGGCGGAAAAGGTGGGATTCGAACCCACGCACGCCTCGCGACGCCTAGTTGATTTCGAGTCAACCCCCTTGGGCCTCTTGGGTACTTTTCCGCAGCAAAATTAATTTTAGCATAGACCTTTTTGTATTGCAACATCCTACTTGCAAAATTTTTCCCGTTTTTGTCCCCGCTACTTTTACCCTTAAAGCCGTTACCTAGCTATCGGCTCGCTCACTAGGCTTCGGACTAGCTGCACGAAGCACCTTTTTCATGCTCTTTTCGAACTTCGCCCGCGGGACGAGTACGCTATGCTTGCAGCCTACGCACTTGATACGAATATCCATCCCCATACGGATAATTTCCATTTCATTTGTACCGCAAGGATGTGGCTTTTTCATCATCACGATGTCACCAAGCTCAAACGATTTACGTTCCATGCTTCACCCCTCCTGCTTCTGGTCTGTGGTACGTTACGACACGCGGATACGGAATTTCAATGCCGTGTTTGTCCAACGCCTCTTTCAGCTCAGAATTGATCTGACGAGATACTGGCGCCTGCGTATAAGGACGGCATTCGGCAATAATACGAATCGTTATTTCTGAAGGTCCTAACGATTGCACGCCCAGTACTTGTGGTACACCTACTACGTTTTCGTTGCGATCCGGCAATGATGCCAACGATTCGTTCATTACGTCAATCGCTTTCTCCACATTTTCTTCATAAGCAATAGCAACGTCAACCACTGCAATCGCATTATTTAACGAGAAGTTCGTTACCTCCGCAATGATACCGTTCGGAATAATGAATACTTCTCCCGTCCAACTGTGTATACGCGTAGAACGTAAGCCGATCATTTCTACCGTACCTTGAAATTGCCCTACTCGAATAACGTCCCCAACCGCAAACTGATCTTCAAATATGATGAAAAATCCGGTCATAATATCTTTAACTAAGCTCTGTGCCCCGAAACCGATCGCTAAACCAACAACACCAGCACCCGCCAATAACGGAGCTAAGTTAATGTTGAACTCCGATAAAATGAACAACACCATAATGAAGTTCATCGCTAATGCGGTCATATTTTTAAGCAATTTCCCTACGGTAACGAGCCTTCTTGGATTCACTCCAAGTCGGGTTTGCTGCTGCTTCGAAATTGCATGCTCAATCATGCGATGAACGACTTTAGTGACGACGCGCGTCAAAATAACAATAAATAAAATCTTAATGAAACTAACGAACATGACCTCCCAAGTAGATAAATCGGTCAGCCATGCCCATATATCTTGCTTCCACTTTTCAAACACTGACAGCGTTTGTTCAATGTTGTCTCCTACGTTCTCGGTGTTATTCGCTGTAGCTATATTCACGTTCAATCTCCTCCTTTTTCATCGGTTGCACGATCCATTTCAATTTCAATATATTCGTCTTTGTCCTTATAAAAAATACCTCTTATTTCAACCTGCTGATCCACGATAAGAGATTTAACTTGTCCCAAATCAAATCCTAAAAATTGAATCGACAACGCACAACCTGCTGTAATTTCCTTCGGTGTTGGGCAAGTATCAATTTCCAAATCCATATACTCCATCAGCATTTCTGCTCGCAGCGCTTGCTGTGTGGAATCAAACGCCATAATAAGCCATTCAGCCGAATTCCATGTATGCATGATAATACCCCTTCTTTTATCCTAACACCATTTCTGTTAGCAGAAGTATAAATATACTCTTACAACCATATACTAGTACTACAATATAGTAGAAACGGAGGTTGCACGATGACCTATCCTTTGTCCAACCATCCTTCCTCACCCAGCATTGACTCTTGCAAAATAGCTCATAATGAACCGAGCGCACGCGATCTGCTTATACGGTCTTGTATGGATCATTTACAATTGCGTCAGCCTCATCAAACACTCACTATTGTATGCATTGGTACTGATCGTTCAACCGGTGATTGCCTTGGTCCACTAGTAGGTACAAAGTTGGCTCGTTATGAGTCTACTTCGTTCTCTGTACTTGGTACGCTTCAGAATCCGGTACACGCCATGAATTTACAAGACACTATAGATCATCTACACGGTCGTGATCCCGATACATTCATCATTGCCATTGATGCCTGCCTTGGGCAAAGCAGCAGTATTGGACACATTCAAGTACATAAAGGGCCTGTTCGGCCTGGTGCAGGGGTAAATAAACAACTGCCCCCGGTCGGTGATATGCATATTACAGGCATCGTCAACGTCGGAGGCTTTATGGAGTATTTTGTGTTACAAAATACTCGCTTACATTTAGTTATGAATATTGCCGACGTCATTGCTGACGCCATCTATCATACACTACATCGAGCAGTACGCTAGTAGTTGGCTTCTATGCCTAGTCTTACGCTTATTTCTTCTAGGCTCAAGCTTAGGCTTAGGAAGCGTTACCGCGCCTTGTGGAAGCTTGCTCTAGCGCATGCTTCTCTTCAGGAGATAGCGAGTACGTAGATTGCCCTTTATCAATAGGTTTAGCATAGACGTAGGAATGCTCTCGCCCATGAATACCTGTAATGACAACACCGTCATGCTCTTCATTAATGAGCGCTAGCGAAAAGCTAAGGTCACTCCCATGTTCTGCAAAAGCGTTATAGCGCTTAATGCCTACATGGGATTTCATTATTTTTAGCCTATCGTTGATTTGACGCACATGTACCGTATGCTCTTGTTTCATTTGCTCTAAAGCAGCTTGATGAACATCTTTCGCTTCATGCAGACTAGCAATATCGTTATGCATGTCCGCCAATAACATTTCTAAATTTTCAACACCTGTTTGGCCCATCATTGCGTCATATTTACGGCGTAGCTTACGCAACTTTGAACCTTGAACAATAACGATAAAAAATAACATTAACGATAATGCCGCACTACAAATAATTAACCATGGTAGCCACTCTTTAACAACGTCGTTCATCCTGCTCTCTCCTGCCTCAATCTAATCCCGTGTACAAATCGCTCGTACCGCTTTAACGTATTCATCAACTTGTTGTTCTGTTGTATTCCATCCAACGCTTGCACGAACAGCACCTTGTCCTAATGTACCTGCTGTTTGATGGGCTAACGGCGTGCAATGATAACCAGCACGGACGGCAATACCGAACTCTCTGTCCAACTGATGCGCAATGGCCGCACTGTCGAGACTGTCACTAACAAAGGAAACAATTCCTGTGCGCGGCTGTCCTAATTGCGGTCCTAACAATCGCAGTCCAGATATGGAACTTAATTGTTCCATTATCAGTTGCGATAATTCCCACTCTTTCGTATATATGTTCTGCACAGATTCATTCAGCACCCAACGCACTCCCGCCTCTAGGCCCGCAACACCAATTGTATTAGGTGTTCCTGCCTCATACCTGTCAGGGCGAGTATGCGGCTGCTGCGCCTCCTCTGAGTGGCTGCCAGTACCTCCTTGGATGAGCGGCTCTACATCCATGCTCGGATCGATGTACAGCGCCCCCGTTCCTTGAGGGCCAAGCAATGCCTTATGTCCAGGCACGGCGAGCATATCAATGCCGTGCGACTTTACATCTATTGGTAGTAAGCCAGCCGACTGAGCTCCATCCACAAGCAGCTTAGCTCCATGACGATGAGCAATTTCTGCTATATCACTAATAGGCATAATAGAGCCGAGCAAATTAGAGCTATGATTGCAGATGACAAGTCTAGTTCGCACTGTCATCGCTTGCTCAAGTTGCTTCAAATTGAGCGTTCCATCGCGATCCGTTTCCACATAAGTAACGCTAATCACTCCACGTTGCTGCAATTGCTCTAGTGGTCTTCGGACCGAATTATGCTCCATACTCGTGGCAACGACATGATCCCCTTGCTTAACAAATCCGTAAATAGCCATATTGAGCGCCATTGTCGTATTCATTGTGAAAGCAATATGAATAGGGTTACTAATGTGAAACAACTCAGCGAGTGCCATCCGTGCACGCATTAGTCGCTTTCCAGCTTCTCTGGCCATGCGATGTCCACCGCGGCCAGGGTTTGCTCCCTCTTCATCCAATGCCTTTTTCATGGCCTCCCAAACAGGCTCTGGCTTCGGCCATGATGTCGCAGCATGATCTAAATAAATCGTCGGAAGTTGCGGCATCAACGCGCCTCCTTATGTGCGTAGCTGATCACGAAAGCATGAAAACAAGGTGCTTAAATGCTCTTTATTTTCGATATTATTTTATCCTAGATACAGCTGTAATTTATTACAGCTTTTTCATTTTTAATATAAAATATTTGACATTTTAGGTTGCGAAAACAGTTGCCTTGATGTTCATTTTATTGCGACGATTTTATGCAAAAAAGATAGCATCCTTAGTTTAATCCTTATTAAGACGGATGACAACTAAGCATGCTAATCAGAACGGATTATTTAATTCATTCGTTTGTAGCCTTGCTTTATGTTATAGCTTGTAGCATTTCGAGCAACCGTTCCAAGTCATTTTTGCTGAAATATGAAATCTCAATCTTTCCTTTATCGTTTTGGTGCTTAATTTTTACTGTTGTACGGAAACGTTCACGTAAGGACTCCTCAAGCACGTCCAAATATGGATCCGTGCGCCCCGGTTTGCTCTTGTCCTTTTCTTTATCATTTCCTTTACGATTCAGCAATTGAATTGCCTCTTCCAACTGCCGAACGCTCCACCCTTGATCAATGGATGTTTTTGCCAACATTTTTATTGTTTCTGTGTCTTTAACGCCAACTATTGCTCTCGCATGACCCATCGATAGTGTTCCACGTGAAACAAGAGCTTTCACTTCTTCTGGAAGCTGAAGCAAACGTACAAAGTTAGCAATATGAGAACGTGATTTACCGACTTTAACGGACAACTCTTCTTGTGTTAACGAGAATTGATCCATTAAAGATTGATAGGCCAACGCTAATTCAATAGCATTTAAATTTTCACGTTGTAAATTTTCGATTAATGCAATTTCCATCACTTGCTGATCGGAAAAAGCTCGAACTACAGCTGGAATTGTCGCCAATCCAAGAAGTTGAGATGCACGATAGCGCCGCTCGCCAGCAATAATTTCATAGCCTTTCAATACACTACGCACAACAATCGGTTGAATGATCCCGTGTTGTTTAATAGACTCTGCTAGCTCTTGAATGGACTGTTCATCAAAATGCTTGCGTGGTTGATATGGATTAGGACGAAGTTGAGTTAATTGAACTTCAACGATTTTATCATCATCATTAACAGACAATGATGGAATTAATGCGTCCAATCCACGGCCTAAGCGCTTACTCATACGTAATCACTTCCTTAGCAAGTTCCAAGTATACTTCCGCCCCTTTTGATTTTGGGTCATACGTCATAATTGACTGCCCATGTGATGGCGCTTCACTTAAGCGAATGTTACGAGGAATAATCGTTTGATATACTTTTTGTTGAAAATACTTTTTCACTTCTTCAATAACTTGGATGCCTAAGTTTGTTCGTGCATCAAGCATAGTAAGCAATACACCTTCTATTTGCAGTGTAGTGTTCAAATGCTTTTGTACAAGTCGTACCGTGTTTAATAACTGGCTTAAACCTTCCAATGCATAGTATTCACATTGAATCGGAATAATGACCGATTGGGAAGCTGTTAAAGAGTTTATTGTTAGTATGCCTAGAGATGGAGGACAGTCAATTAAAATGTAATCATACGAATGTGCTACGAGCTGTAACGCTCTTTTTAATCGAACTTCACGTGAAATAGTTGGAACCAACTCAATTTCCGCACCAGCTAGTTGAATCGTAGCCGGAATAATATGGAGTCCTTCTACATTTGAATGTAAAATCGCTTCGTTCGGATGAACATCATTTATGATCACATCATAAATACAATTTGTAACATCGGCTTTATTTATGCCAATTCCGCTCGTCGTATTTCCTTGAGGGTCAATATCTACGAGCAATACACGTTTCCCCAATAATGCCAATCCAGCACCTAAGTTGACCGTCGTCGTTGTCTTACCGACGCCGCCCTTCTGATTGGTAATGGCAATAACTTTAGCCACTCCGCTTCACCCCAATGTTATTCTTCTCGCCTCTCTGGCTGCTTGTCGGATTAACGGTTAGTGTTGCTATCGTTCGCATAAAAGCTGCTCATTCAGCACAACAGTAATCATAAACACTGATTACACCGTCACCATAGTACAAAACAAAAATAGCGGCCCTTGCCTGCCGCTTATCTCATCAGATGGCATATTACATGGACTAGTTGTAGCTCATTATTTTTTCGGAATTTTTATTACAATTTCATAATGATCTTCATGGTCACGTTCGTCAGTTTTAATGTTTAACCCTGAACCCGTAATCATGTCGACCGACTGCCTAATTGTATTTAATGCAAGTCTTACGTCTTTCGTAAACGAAACACGCTTCGACTTTTTCGCTTTATTAACTTCCTTATACAGTGCGATCCTCGTCTCCGTCTGCTTAACATTAAGCTCTTTCGTTATGATCTCATGCAGCACTTTAAGCTGCATCTCTTCTGTATCAAGAGAAAGTAAAGCTCGCGCATGTCGTTCTGTAATTTTTCGCTCCATGAGTGCTTGCTTAATCGTTTCTGGAAGCTGTAAAAGTCGTATTTTATTCGCAATTGTAGATTGGCTCTTTCCAAGCCGTTGAGCTAAACTTTCCTGTGTCAGCTCATGTAGGTCAATAAGCTTTTGGTAAGCAAACGCTTCTTCAATCGCGGTCAAACCTTCACGTTGCAAATTTTCAATTAAAGCGATAGATGCTGCCTGAGAGTCATTGATTTCCCTAACGATTCCTGGGATCGTATCCAGTCCAAGCCGCTTCACGGCACGCCAACGACGTTCGCCTGCAATAATTTCGTACTTGCCGTTCCGTTGACGAACAACGATTGGTTGAATAACACCATGCGTCTTAATTGTTTGGCACAGCTCATCAATCCGTTCCTCGTCAAAAATAGTACGCGGTTGATAAGGGCTCGTTACAATTTCATGTACCGGAAGCTGCTTCACTTCATCATGAGTATGACGATCAGCAAAACCGAATAGCCGAGACAGTTGTTCTTTCATTTCTGTGTATAACCACCTAACTTCGTAGTAATGCCAGGCATATTTTAGAAGCCGCAAACAAGAACAGCCGTATTCATCTAATATATTAACTCATGCCCTATAAATATATATACTTTAAACATTCTTCAACTCTGCATCTTTTTCCTGCCGTTTGAATACCCTCAAAAAAATATTGTTTCACGTGGAACAAATATCCAATAAATTTAAAAATGTACTTCTACGCTCCTCTACTAATGCTATCATAAAACAAGCGCAAAAAGATAAAATTATCCAAATTTAATAATGAAAAAAAGCGATTCTTAGGCTTACCCTGCCTAGAACCGCTTTTACCTATTTTACATATTCCGCCGCGCAACAGTGCACTGCGCTATTTCACCGTAACTTCCGTGATATGAACAGTCTTATTCCCTAGCACATCTTGCATAAGGAGCTTCACTTTATGTTTACCTGGCTTTAAACCTTGTTTTTGTAGAGTGGCAAAAAAGTTACCGCTCTCTACGTTCACGTGTACAGCTCTCCACTTATCCTGTTCAAGCGGGCTCCACTGCATTTTAACGATCGGCTCATTACTTATTCCCATGCTTTCCATATTGCTCGTAATTAAGTATTGCAGTTGGATCGAGAGATCACTCAATTTTCCGTACAATTGACCCTTTGCAGCCTTTGATTTATTGATATTAACGATTTTAGGTGCTTGTTGATCAATATATACGATTTCTCCCTCTTGTACGGTCTGTCGATTCTCCGCAAATGATTTTGCCTTAATTAAATAAGCCCCATCTGGTAACTTCGCACCATTTATATCTTGGCCATTCCATACATAATTGAATAAACCTGACTTATGATTCTTCTCACTTAACCAAATATACGTTTTACCGTGCAAACTTTTTTGCGATTCATCGAATCGGGTAGCCGTCAATAACACACGATCAGATGGAACAGAAACGTAATAATCCGTAGAAAGACGGCTCATCTCTTTCTTTCCATACGGTGAGTACAAAGATGTGTTCGAAAACAATCCCATTACTAAAGGATAATCATTCATTTTGTACACGAGCATAAAAGGAACACGCTGGTTGTTGGAGTTTGCCTTAATGATAATCGAACCTGTCCAAATCCCTTTTTGCTGTTGTAAACTGACTGTCCATTTTATTGGCACATCAATTGTTTCCTTAGGCCCTACTGTTACGGATTTCGGCATCTCAAACTGCAGCTTCTCTGGCACCGTTTCATTTTGCACCGAAAGCTCATACGTCACAGCCTGATCCGAACTATTCGTTAACGTCAGCGTCTTTTCAATGACCTGACTCTTACCTTTCGCTTGTGGTGCAACTCGACCGAAACTAAGGCTCGATGGCGTCACCAATGTGCTCGCTTCTAAAGCACGCTCTACATTTAAAAGACCCGCTCCTTGCGCAGCGCGCTCGTACAGCTTCCCCTTCTCGTCCGTCAGTTGATCAGCCTGCTGCATTAGCGCTGACTTTATCTGTGATGGTGTCCACTCCGGATGAGCTTCCAGCAAGATAGCTGCCGCTGCCGATACGTGCGGAGCTGCCATACTTGTCCCGCTCCACAAAGAGTACCCGCTTTCCGCAACTTCGAACGGTACCGCGCTGCGGATATTAATGCCTGGTGCTACAAGATCAGGCTTCATCAGCCACGTACCTGCTGCCGGACCACGGGAGCTCATATCAGACACACGTTCTTTAACCTTAGTGCTGCTCCATTTCCACCCTGAGCCTGACTGAAGACGTAGCTTTTTCGCATCGTCATGTGTCATTACAGCCGCTGGAATTGCATTTTTCAGCTTGCTTCTAGTCATATTCCCAGCTGGCTCTTCACGTTGAATTTCAGGGTTAGATAACAATATCCCTGCTGCCCCAGCTTCTTGTGCAGCCAAGTACAACTCATCTACCGGTGTGAAGCTATCTTCCAGCTCTACAACGACGATTTTATTTTTAAGAGCCTTATCTTTTTTTAGCTTTTCAGGGGACACATTTCCTTTATACACAAACGAGGCTACCCCCGCTGTGGGCATGGAAGGTACTCCGTATACAGGATACAAGTGAATACTGTCCTTACCCTTTGTTAACACCGAGTCGACGCGAGACAGCGTTGTAGCCCCTACTACGATCGGTTCCTCCCTATATCCAGGAGCCGTTAATTGCCATTTATCCACCCCGTTATTACCTGCGGACTTTACAACGACAACACCCTTGCTAACAGCATCAGCGATAGCCATGGAAACGGGCTCATCAGGTGCATTCACATCAGTACCCAAAGATAAGTTAATCACGTCCGCACCATCAATCACGGCCTGCTTTATAGCCGACACTACATCATTAGAATGCGAATGAGCTTTGCTCTCTCCAAGCGCACGGTATAAAAGGAACTGTGCTCCCGGTGCCTGTTGTGCAACAATGCCCGCCACATGCGTGCCATGCCCTTTCTCATCCTGTGGATTATGATCCCGATCAACAAAATCGTATGCTTTAGCTATACGCCCCTTAAACAGCGGATGATTCATATCTGTACCCGAGTCAATAATCGCCACTCTTACATCTTTACCTGTGTATTTATTAGCCTTAGACTCGATCTTTTTCGTTTTCTGTTCATTTTTAGACGCATCTACTGAAGATGCATACACACTTGGCATCCAACCCGTTGCAATGGTAGTTATGAATACCGCTGAACTAGTTAGAAAAAGGATCGGTTTTTTCCACGCTGCTATACTCATCTAAAAAGGCCTTCTTTCTATTTTTCAAAATAAATAAATTCAATACAAAGCTCCATACTTAATGGCTCGCTCTCGCTACCCGCTTGCTCTGATAAGCTCTAGTGAACTTATATTAATCAATTTCAAACTTAAAATCACAAAAATATTGTTATTTTTCAGCCCTCAATGAATACAATATCGTTACTTTCTCTTATATTTTCAAAATTTTGTTATGAAAAATAAAAAAGAGCCGTAGAATCGACTCTATGGCTCAACGATTCTACGGCTCTACCTCATTCACAGATAACTGTCCACACTATATAATCGGTGTCTTTAATGGAGTTCCTGGCTTGCGGGGATACGCTTTTGGCGTAGCTCCCTTTTTCTCCACGATAATAATATGTCGCTCCGACTTTTCTTCAGGCAGCTCCAACAAATGGTCCGCTACCAAACGTCCTTGCAGCACTTGCAGGCTCTTCTTAGCTTCTGCTATCTCTTCTGTTGGGTTTGTTCCCTTCATCGCAGCGAACATGCCACCCGGTGCTACAAACGGCAAGCAGAACTCATTCAGTACATTCAGGCGCGCTACCGCACGAGCGGTTACCAAATCATACTGATCACGATGCTCCGGTTTACGAGCTACTTCCTCCGCACGTCCATGTAAACATGTAACTCCACTCAAACCTAACTGCTCGACAAGGTGAGTCAAAAATTGAATGCGCTTATTTAACGAATCCACGATCGTTAATTGGATATGTGGGAACATAATTTTCAACGGAATACCCGGGAATCCTGCTCCGGAGCCGATATCAGCCATCTTTTGCACCTTATCCATCGGTACGTAAATTCCTAGAGTCAATGAATCGTAAAAATGCTTCTCGTACACAGGCCCACGCTCTGTTATACCCGTTAAATTCATACGTTCGTTCCAGTCAGCTAATACGCGTACATACGTATCAAATTGTTCCCATTGAGTATCTGTAACCGTCCATCCGTGCACCGATACCCACTTGGCGAATTGCTCTTGCACTACATCCATCATCCGTATCTCCCTAACTTAAATGGAAGCACGCCTATTTACTTTAGCGGTACACGATAAACGTGCTGCTAAATTCGATAAGCGTGCTTGAATTTTGTAATAATCGTGATCAACTACTGGAACAACAGCAAGTAATCATCACTATTTATAGCTCTCCTGTTAACCTGCGTCCGTTTGCGACATTTTCGCAGCCGTCACACGGTTAAAATGCTCCAAGTATACGAGCAGTATGGAGATATCCGCTGGTGTTACACCTGAAATACGCGTCGCTTGCCCAATCGAGAGCGGGCGAATTTTTGACAGCTTCTGCTTCGCTTCCATAGCAAGGCCATGCACATCATGGTATTCAATACTTTCAGGAATACGCTTTTTCTCCATCTTTTGCAGACGTTCTACTTGCAACATCTGCTTCTCGATATAACCAGCATATTTCACTTGGATTTCGACCTGTTCCTTCATTTCATCATCCAGCTCAAGCTCAGATGGGAACAAGCTTTCCAAATTAGCGTAGCTCAATTCAGGACGACGAAGCAATGTAGCAGCGTCGCAGCCATTGACGAGCGGTACAGAACCCGCTTCAGCCAACATTGTTTGCACCTCTTGTGAAGGTCTTACCTTCACTTGTTTCAAGCGCTCAAGCTCTTGCTCCACCAGCGCAATTTTACGTTGAAACGTCTCATAGCGCTCCGTTGGAATCAAGCCGATCTCATGACCAATCGGTGTCAAACGAATATCTGCGTTGTCGTGACGAAGCAACAAGCGATACTCCGCACGGGATGTCAACAAACGATAAGGTTCTAACGTACCTTTCGTCACCAAGTCATCAATAAGCACACCAATATAGCCTTGTGAACGGTCTAATACGACCGGATCCTTACCTTGTACTTTGCGAGCGGCATTAATACCCGCCATAACACCTTGACCCGCAGCTTCTTCATATCCAGAAGTTCCGTTAATTTGACCAGCCGTAAATAGGCCAGGAATCTTTTTCGTTTCAAGCGACGGCCACAACTGAGTCGGTACAACTGCATCATACTCAATGGCGTAACCTGTACGCATCATTTCTACCTTTTCAAGCCCTGGAATGGAGCGCAATATTTGCAGTTGCACATCCTCAGGCATACTTGTTGATAGGCCCTGTACGTAGTACTCTGCCGTATTTTTACCTTCTGGCTCTAAGAAGATTTGATGCTTGGGCTTATCTGCAAAACGAACAATTTTATCTTCAATAGACGGGCAATAACGTGGGCCGGTACCTTCAATAATGCCTGAGAACATTGGCGCACGATCCAGATTGTTGTTAATAATCTCATGCGTTTGCTCAGACGTGTATGTTAGCCAGCAAGGCAATTGATCATTGTCCGATCCCTTCGTTTCAAACGAGAAGAACTTCGGCTTGTCATCTCCAGGCTGAATCTCTGTTTTTGAAAAATCAATCGTATCTTTGTGCACACGCGGTGGCGTACCTGTCTTAAAGCGTACAAGTTCCATGCCATGCTCACGCAAGCTTTCAGACAGCTTCAACGAAGGCTGCTGGTTGTTCGGGCCGCTTTCGTAAATCAGTTCGCCCATAATAATTTTACCGCGCAAATACGTACCTGTTGTCAGAACGACAGCCTTCGCCTTATACTGAGCGCCTGTCTTCGTCTCTACACCTACGCAAATACCGTCTTCAACAATAAGCTCTTCGACCATCGCTTGACGCATCGTCAAATTCGGAGTTGCCTCCATCGTTTCCTTCATCGTTTGCTGATACAAGAACTTGTCTGCTTGTGCACGCAAAGCATGTACAGCAGGCCCCTTGCCTGTATTCAGCATTCGCATTTGAATAAACGTCTTATCGATGTTGCGTCCCATCTCTCCGCCCAGCGCATCGATTTCACGCACGACATGACCTTTAGCTGGTCCGCCGATAGACGGGTTACATGGCATAAATGCCACCATATCCAAATTAATCGTCAACAGCAGCGTATTACAGCCCATGCGCGCAGCAGCAAGAGCTGACTCACAACCTGCATGACCTGCTCCAATGACGATAACATCATATTGTCCAGCCACGTATGGCATTACGTATACCTCCCCTAACCTTCTATAACCGTATCTTTTGTATCCTTATGTCGTTACTTGCCGAGACAGAACTGAGAGAAGATTTGATCAATTAGCGAATCACCGATCGAATCACCAATGATTTCTCCTAGCTGTTCCCATGCTGAACGAACATCAATTTGAATCATATCAATTGGAATGCCCTGCTCCGAGGCAGAAATCGCATCATGAAGCGACAAAATCGTCTTTTTAAGCAGTGCAATATGACGAACATTGCTTACATATGTCATATCGCCCGATTCAAGATCGCCACTGAAAAATAGCTCCGATATCGAATGCTCCAACGCATCGATACCTTCCTGCAACATCGCCGACATATGAACAATCTGTTTGCTGCCGAAAGCTGCTACAAGCTCCTCATCCTCAATCTGCTTAGGCAAGTCCATTTTATTCACAATTACAATCACTTGTCTACCTTCAATTTGCGCCATCCACTCGCGCTCATCATCGTGCAGCGGCTCATTATGATTAACAACGAACAAAATCAAATCCGCCTCTTGCAATGCATTTTTCGAGCGCTCAACTCCAATACGCTCTACAACGTCAGATGTCTCACGAATCCCAGCCGTGTCCAGCAATCGTAACGGAATGCCGTTAATCGTAACAAACTCCTCGATAACATCGCGTGTCGTACCCGGAATATCGGTAACGATCGCCTTATTTTCTTGCGCAAGTGCGTTCAACAGCGATGACTTACCTACATTCGGTCGCCCTACGATAGCCGTTACGATGCCTTCCCTTAGTATTTTGCCTTCCGAAGCCGTCTTTAACAGCTTTTCGATCTCAATTCGTACTTGTCCACATTTTTCTTGAATGAAATTAGCCGTCAACGACTCCACATCATGCTCCGGATAGTCGATATTAACCTCAATGTGGGCAAGTGTTTCGATAAGCGTTTGGCGCAATCCTTTAATTTTTGTGGATAACTGCCCCTGTGCCTGCTTCATCGCCACAGAAAACGCGCGATCTGACTTCGAACGAATTAAATCCATGACCGCTTCTGCCTGTGACAAATCGATTCGTCCGTTCAAGAATGCACGTTTCGTAAACTCACCTGGTTCAGCGACACGAATGTTTAATTGCAATAGCAAATCCATGACTTTACGGACCGAAATAACGCCACCGTGAGCGCTAATTTCAACGACATCTTCCATTGTAAAGGAGCGAGGAGCGCGCATAACCGTTACAAGCACCTCTTCAACTCGCTCATTCGTTTCCGGATCAACAATGAAACCATAATTAACCGTGTGAGAAGCTACTTCTGTCAGCTTCGTCTTCGATCGAAAAATACGATCAACCTCTTGCACCGCTCCTTCTCCACTTACGCGGATAATCGCGATACCGCCTTCACCAAGCGGCGTGGACACTGCGGCGATTGTATCGTAGACCATCATTTCATTCCTCCACCTATTCCATACGCTTCTGCTTTTACATTTAATCTAGAAAAAAAGCAATGATTACCCCTTTGCAAGGGTAATCATTGCGTGCTTTGACCACTTCAACGACTTCGTTGTATGAAACTATTTAATCGTAATAACGACACGACGATTCGGTTCTTCACCTTTGCTGTACGTTTTCACCTTCGGGTGATCTTGCAGCTTTGCATGAATCACTTTACGCTCAAGCGACGTCATCGGTTCGAGCACCACTTCTTTACGGGTGCGAATCACTTTGTTCGCCAGACGCTCTGACAAAGACTCCAGCGTCTGTTTCCGACGATCACGAAATTGTTCTGCATCAAGAATGACGCGCAAATGATGCTTAGCATAACGATTGGCAACTAAGTTAGTCAAATATTGCAACGAGTCGAGCGTCTGACCACGGCGTCCAATAAGCAGACCCAAGTCAGCCCCGCTAATATCGAGCGTAATTACATCCTTACGCTTGTGTACTGCAACTTCCACAGCAAGTCCCATGGAACGAGCTACATCGACGATAAACTGCTTCGCCTCTACAATCGGGTCTGGACCCGCTTCTGTCGAGGATGTCTCTTTGCTTGTTGCCTGTCCGACATTAGACGGTTGTGTAGCAACCGCAGAAATGCGTGCAGACCTCTCTTCACTTAACCCCGCCTGAACATCCGTTTCAGCTGGTGTAAGCAGCATCAACTCCACCTTAGCAGGTCTTACGCCGAACAATCCTAAAAAGCCTTTAGAAGGCTGCTGCACGACGCGCACAGACACTTGCTCTTTGGTTACGTTCCATTGGGCCAAACCGTCCTTTATTGCATCTTCGACCGTCTTTCCAGATACAATCAACGTTTTCATTTCGCCGGCTGAACCTCCTTATCCTTATCGCGATAAAGGAAATAGTTCTGAACAATCGTAAAGATATTACTGAATACCCAGTACAATGGTAATGCAGCTGGGAAGCTAATCGACATAACGAAGATTAACACTGGGAATACGAGCATCATAAACTGCATCGCAGGCTGCATTTGATTCTGCATCATCTTAGACTGCAAGTAAGTTGTAATCGCAGCGATGATCGGCAACACGTAATAAGGATCCGCTTCACCGAGCTTCAACCACAAGAATGTATGCTCGCGAATTTCCGAGTTCATATAAATCGCATTATACAACGCGATAAATATCGGCATTTGTATCACTAATGGTAAACATCCAGCCAAAGGATTAATCCCATGCTTTTGGAACATTTTCATTGTTTCTTCTTGCTGTTTTTGCGGATTATCCTTGTATTTCTTCTTGATCTCCAGCATTTGCGGCTGAATCTTTTGCATCTCTTTGGAACTACGAATTTGTTTAATTGTAAGCGGTAAAATTAAAAATCTTACAATAATAGTGAGCAACAAGATGGCCAAGCCATAACTGCCCTGGAACCAGCCTGCAAACGTATCCAATGCTAATGAAAAGTAATAAACAACGTTACGCTCCCAGAAGTTCCCCTGCAACAGGTCTGCTGTCTTAAGCGTTTCGGTCGGTGACGTACATCCAGTTAGTACAACGAGTAACAACATGGACGCTGCAACCAAAAGCCATTTGCGGTTACTAAGCAACTTCAGCGACAATAGCAAAACTCCTCTCTTAAACCTTCCGATTCCAAAGTAAATATATCATATTTTAAGTGGCAAAGGAAACGCCAAACGAACAAGCTTTCACACTTGTTTTTTACTCATTATTTGAATAAAGAACCCTTGCGCATCACATGATGCACGCTCTTCGCCAGTTGATCGTAACTTAACCCGACCGCACCTTTTCGTACAATAAATATGATATCGACGTGGTCCACGACTTTTTCACCTTGATGGCGGACAATTTCCTTAATAAGACGGCGAACGCGATTTCGAACAACAGCGTTGCCAATCTTTTTACTGGCCGATACCCCTACACGAAACCGCTCTACTTGAGGGCGATGAAATACATATACCACGAGCTGATGATTGGCAAACGATCGCCCGTGCCGATAAACGCGGCTAAAATCAGCGCGATCACGCAGACGGTATTTTTTTTGCACGCTAATTCTCCTGCCCTTCCACCAACCCCCATGTACTTTCATTCAAAAGTATAGGCACCAGTCGGTTGGAATAAACGTTATGCCGCTGACGAACGAACATCCAAATGACGCCAGACAGCAAATATCCATAAATAATGAAAAAAAGACCACCGGAAGGTGGTCTTACGTACGCGTATTATGCGCTCAACTTGTTTCTGCCTTTTAGGCGACGAGCAGCCAACACCTTACGGCCGTTTTTCGTGCTCATTCTCTTACGGAAACCGTGAACTTTCTTACGTTTGCTCACATTTGGTTTGAATGTAGGTTTCATCGTACTGCACCTCCTCGAGTTATATATGTCGTAGTAAAGCCATCCATTGCTACGTTATTTCTTTGCGCAAAATGCCTTTATATATTTAAACAGAAACAGCCCGAAAAGTCAATCTTCTACGCTCTACTCCCTCTCTCTCCATTATGTATGTCTTCACCAATAATAAGCCAAACTATCCACAGTATCGTTTTTTTGTTCGCTTCCCCACGCAGTTACAAATTAAGACTTAAAGTTATTCACATGTGCATGAAGGGTGAGTAATCGACAATTTTAAAACTCGGGGTGTGAATAACGTTAAAGGTGACAAAAACGGAATTTGTCGATAAGGAACAAGTTATAAACAATATGTAGTGGTGTCAATAACTTTTATGCACAAGTTATTGAATTTGTGGATAAAAACCGCTCTGTCATTGAAATATAAGGGCTCATCTGCTATGATTATATTGCTTTTTGGTTGTGAATAGATGTTGTGGATATTATATTATCAACAACCTGTGGATAAAGTTGTGAACAATTCATACTTAGCTGTGTAAATCATTTTTTATGTACTCACATTATGTGGATAAATAAATGAACGAACTCGGTAATTTTTCGACATCATTGAAAATTAAAACATCGTACCCTCATAGACCCCGACAATGTCCGTCATCAAGAGGGCTTTCTACGCTTTAGAGAGCCTTTTTTGCGTCTTGTCGGGGCCATTGTCCTTTTTATAATCGTTTTAACGGTGCACCCTTGCTTCTTTCCAGTGGAATGAGCTGATGTGCAGACTTGGCGGGAACGCCGGCACGCGCGTCAAATACGACGACGCAACAGGTTTGAAGGAGTGAAACATTCTGTGGAGCGCCAAGCGAATGAACATTGGCAGGAAATTTTGTCCGTTATCCAAACTAAGCTAAGCAAGCCCAGTTTCGACACCTGGTTTAAAGCAACGAAGGCGGTCAAATTTACGGACACGCAACTCATGATCACCGCACCGACAACGTTTGCGGTTGAATGGCTCGAAAGCCGCTATACAAAGCTTGTTAGCTCAACCATTCAAGAAATTACGGGCAAACAAGTCGATGTTAAGTTCATCATAGAGGAAGCAGCGCAAGCGGAGCCGGAAATGATGCAGCCACAGACACCTCCTCCTCGCGTAACCGTGCAGGAAGAGCCATTGTCTAATATGCTCAATCCGAAATACACATTTGATACGTTCGTTATTGGTTCAAATAACCGATTTGCACATGCAGCTTCGCTTGCAGTAGCGGAGGCCCCTGCCAAAGCGTACAACCCCTTATTTTTGTATGGGGGCGTCGGACTAGGTAAGACGCATCTTATGCATGCGATCGGACATTTCATTTTGGAACACAATCCTAATAGTCGCGTCGTGTACACGACTTCAGAGAAGTTTATGAACGAATTCATTAACGCCATTCGTGACAATCGCGGCGAGAGCTTCCGTAACAAGTATCGGAACATCGACATTTTGCTCATTGATGATATTCAATTTTTAGCAGGCAAGGAGCAAACGCAGGAAGAGTTTTTCCATACGTTTAATGCACTCCATAATGAAAATAAGCAAATCGTCATTTCTAGTGACCGTCCACCGAAGGAAATCGAGACATTAGAAGAACGTCTTCGGTCTCGCTTTGAATGGGGGCTCATTACCGATATTCAACCACCGGATTTGGAAACGCGAATCGCTATTTTGCGCAAGAAAGCTAAAGCTGAAAATTTGGACATCCCAAATGAAGCAATGGCCTACATTGCTAACCAAATCAATACGAATATTCGTGAGTTGGAAGGCGCACTAACGCGTGTTGTTGCGTATTCCACGATGACGAACCAAGACATTACGACACATCTTGCAGCTGAGGCACTTAAAGACATCATTCCATCAAGTCGTCCTAAAATGATTACGATGCAAGATATTCAGCAAAAAGTAGGCGAGTTCTACGGTCTTAAGCTTGAAGATTTCAAAGCACGCAAACGTACAAAAGCCGTCGCTTTTCCACGACAAATTGCGATGTACTTATCTCGTGAGCTAACGGATTATTCATTGCCGAAAATCGGAGAGGCTTTTGGTGGACGAGATCATACAACGGTTATTCATGCTCATGAAAAAATAACGAATAACCTACAACATGATCAGGAATTGTACAAAGTGGTTCAAAGCTTAATCGACAAAATAAAAAATCCGACGCTGTGAACAAAATATAAAGCCTATGCACAAACTATACACATGTGGATAGGCTTTACTTTATGCACCTTTAAGCCACTTATCCACATATTCAGGGTCCCTACTACTACTATTAATTAAAAGATATATAAAGATCATCATAATATACGCGTTAAATAACCTTTTTACACATCATCACCTATGTCCTCCGTTGAAGGACATTTCACAATTTCAGACACAAAGTGAAACCAAGGAGTGAAAGCATGAAAATTTCGATATTGAAAAATGAACTGAATGAAGCGATACAAAACGTATCCAAGGCGATTTCTAGCCGCACGACAATTCCCATCTTAAGTGGAATTAAAATGGACGTTAATTTTCAAGGTGTTACATTAACAGCGAGTGATACAGATATTTCGATTCAATGTTTCATTCCAACAGAAGACGACAAACAAACGATCATTCAGGTCGAACGCCCAGGTAGCGTCGTGCTACCCGCTAAATTTTTTGTCGAGATTATTAAAAAGCTCCCATCCAAAGATGTTGAGATTGAGGTTAAAGAACATTTTCAAACGTATTTGCGTTCAGGCTCGACAGATATCCAAATGGTCGGACTTGATCCAGAGGAATTCCCTGTACTACCTAGCATCGAAGAGAACCAAGTCGTTACGGTCAACGGTGATCTTTTAAAAACGATGATTAAGCAAACGGTATTCGCAATCTCCTCCAATGAAACAACGCCTATTTTGACAGGTGTTCTTTGGAATTTGAGCGAAGGTCATTTGAAGTTTGTAGCGACTGATCGCCATCGTTTGGCGAGCCGTTCTGCAAATATCGATGCTGATGAACAAAATCGGTTTAACAATGTCGTTATTTCAGGAAAAACGTTGAACGAATTAAGCAAAATTGTTCCTGACCAAAATAAAAAGGTCGATATTGTCGTTGCAGACAATCAAGTGTTGTTTAAGATTGACCGTGTGTTGTTCTATTCACGTATTCTGGACGGCACATACCCGGATACTTCTAAAATTATTCCGCAGCAGTACAAGACAGAACTTGTACTTGATACGAAAAAATTAATTGATGCGATCGATCGTGCGTACTTGTTGTCTCGTGAGGAAAAAACAAATATTGTTCGCCTCCAAACCAAAGAAGACGGTACAATTGAAATTTCGTCTAGTTCTTCTGAGCTTGGACGAGTTACGGAGCAATTGGATGTGAAGCAATTTAATGGCGAGCCGCTGCGCATTGCCTTTAACTCCAAATATATGCTCGACGTGTTGAAAGTTATTGAATGCGAGAACATTTTCATCGGATTTACGGGTGCAATGAGCCCAATCATTATTAAGCCGACTGAAAATGTGAACAGCTTGCATCTTATTTTGCCGTATCGCACAACGAATTAAGCCAATTGCAGCAAGGAGGAAGCGTCATGAATGACATCGAAATTCGGACTGAGTTTATTAAGCTAGATACTTTTTTGAAATTGGCAGACTGTGTTTCTACGGGCGGGCAAGCAAAAATTTATGTGGCAGAAGGTATGGTCACCGTAAATGGTGAGCGAGAAGAGCGCCGCGGACGTAAGCTTTATAATGGGGACGTGGTAGCTGTAGACGATTGCGGAACGTACCGCGTCATTGCTCCGCAGAGGACATAACGGGTGTTCGTCAAATCGGTTGCCCTAAATAATTATCGTAATTACGGAAACCTTGAGCTCGATACGAGCAATCGTGTAAATATTTTTGTGGGGCGCAATGCGCAAGGCAAGACCAATTTGCTGGAGGCTATCTTTGTGATGGCACTCACAAAATCACATCGCACCTCGCGTGATAAGGAACTTATCGGCTGGGAAACGGATCATGCTAGAATAAAAGCTTCTGTCGATCGCAAATATGGAACGTGTCAGCTTGAACTCAACATTTCGAAGCAAGGCAAGAAGGCGAAGGTGAACGGCTTAGAGCAACAAAAGTTGAGCGGCTTCATCGGCGCCTTAAATGTTGTCATGTTTGCACCAGAGGATCTAGAAATCGTAAAAGGCGCCCCGGGCATACGGCGCCGTTTTTTAGATATGGAAATCGGTCAAGTGCAGCCGAGTTATTTATACCATTTGCAGCAATATCAAAAAGTGCTGGTGCAGCGAAATAATTTGCTGAAGCAAATGTGGAATACAGCAAGTAAGCAATCGGATACGATGCTGGACATTTTTAACGAGCAGTTAGTAGTTAATGGTGTTAAAATTGTAAAGAAACGGAAACAATATTTAAAAAAGCTGCAAGTATGGGCTGAACAAATACATGCGGGCATAACAGACGGGCGAGAATCACTGCTTGTGAAGTACGCACCTTCTTTTACTGCTGAAGAAGACGATGATGCTGACGCTGTTGTATTTGAGCAATTTATGTTAAAGTTAACACAAATGAAAGATCAGGAAGTGCGGCGTGGAATGACACTCGTTGGGCCGCATCGTGACGATCTCACCTTCTACATTAATGACAAAGAAGTACAAACGTACGGTTCCCAAGGTCAGCAGCGTACCACAGCATTATCACTTAAACTTGCTGAAATTGAATTAATGCACGAAGAGATAGGGGAGTACCCTGTCTTATTGCTTGATGACGTGTTGTCTGAGCTGGATACGTTTCGGCAGACACAACTTATCGAGACGTTTCAAAGCAAAGTGCAGACGTTCATTACGACTACTGGCATCGAGGGTATTAATACAAGCAAATTGCAAGATGCGAGCATGTTCCACGTGGAAAACGGTCAGGTCATGCGATAAGGGGTGAGTGCGGTGTATATTCACTTGGGCGGCGAAAAAATTATTCGTTCCTCCGAACTGATAGCTATTTTTGATGTGTCCATTGAAAAGTCATCGAAGCTGTCCAAACAGTTCGTAGCGAACGCCCATAAAGTTAAAAATGTAGAGGCAATTGGTGAAGAAGAAGCTAAGTCCATTGTCGTTACAAAAGGGAAAGTGTTTTACTCGCCGATTTCGTCTTCGACGCTTAAAAAGCGTGCGAATGTGTATATGCGAATTGAAGAAGCATAAGCGGAATTGAAACTGGAGAAGTAGGTGAAGGGCATGTCTTTGAATCAACATACGTATGATGAAAGCCAAATACAGGTGTTGGAAGGTCTGGAGGCGGTTCGCAAGCGTCCAGGTATGTATATCGGTTCTACCAGCGTCAAAGGGCTTCATCATCTGGTATGGGAAGTGGTCGACAACAGTATCGACGAAGCGTTGGCCGGTTACTGTACCAAGATTCAAGTGATCGTGCATGAAGATAATAGCGTTACGGTCATTGATAACGGGCGTGGTATCCCCGTAGGCGAACATGCGAAGATGAAACGTCCAGCAATAGAAGTTGTTATGACTGTATTACATGCCGGTGGTAAATTCGGCGGTGAAGGTTATAAAGTATCTGGTGGTTTGCACGGGGTAGGTGTATCTGTTGTAAACGCATTGTCCGAACAGTTGATCGTTACGGTCAAACGGGAAGGTCATGTTTATCAGCAAGAATACCAACGTGGTGCACCTCAATATGACTTGAAAGTAATTGGGGACTCAACGGAAACAGGAACAACGATTACATTCAGACCCGATTCGGAAATATTCACGGAGACAACGGTGTATGATTATGACATCCTTATGTCACGGATACGTGAGTTGGCGTTTTTGAACAAAGGTATTGAACTCGTGTTGACAGATGAACGCACAGGTCAATCCCAAACGTTTAAGTATGAGGGCGGTATCAGTGAATTCGTTAAGTATTTGAACCGCAACCGTGAGACTATGCATGAAACTCCTATCTACGTAGAAGGAGCTAAAGATTACATTACGTGCGAAATCGCACTCCAATATAACGATGGCTATACTGAAAATATTTATTCTTTCGCGAACAACATTAACACGCACGAGGGTGGAACGCATGAGTCCGGTTTCAAGAGTGCTTTGACGCGTATTATTAACGAGTACTCGCGCAAAATGAACTTGATGAAGGACAATGACTCCAACTTGACAGGCGATGACGTGCGCGAAGGTTTGGCTGCGATTATTTCCGTTAAAATTCCGGAGCCACAATTTGAAGGCCAGACGAAAACGAAGCTTGGTAACAGCGAAGTTCGAGGCATTATTGAATCATTGTTCTCCGAAAAGCTGATGGAGTTCATGGAAGAGAACCCAGCTGTCGCTCGTAAAGTAGTCGAAAAAGGCGTATCAGCAGCTAGAGCACGTGAAGCAGCACGCCGTGCACGTGAACTGACACGCCGCAAAAGTGCGCTTGAAGTCAGCTCTTTGCCAGGTAAGCTGGCAGACTGTTCTTCGAAAGATGCTGCTCAATGTGAGATCTACATCGTAGAGGGTGACTCTGCGGGTGGTTCTGCTAAGCAGGGACGTGACCGTCACTTCCAAGCGATTTTGCCGCTTAAAGGTAAAATTCTTAACGTTGAGAAATCACGTCTTGATAAAGTATTGTCCAATGCTGAGATACGAGCAATTATTACTGCGCTCGGCACAGGTATCGGAGAAGACTTTGATCTGGGCAAAGCTCGTTACCACAAAATCATCATTATGACAGATGCCGATGTGGACGGAGCGCATATTCGAACGTTGCTGCTTACATTCTTCTACCGTTACATGCGTAAGTTGTTGGATGCTGGCTATATTTATATTGCACAGCCACCACTTTACAAGCTAGAGCGCAATAAAGTGGTACGCTATGCAGATAGCGATAAGCAAAAAGAGCAAATCATGGCGGAGTTCGGTGAAAACGTAAAAGTAAACGTGCAGCGCTATAAAGGTTTGGGCGAGATGAACGCAACGCAGCTATGGGAGACGACGATGGATCCTGAAAGTCGTAAAATGCTACAGGTCACGATCGAAGACGCAAAATTAGCTGACGAAGTGTTTGACACCTTGATGGGCGATCATGTTGAACCGCGTCGCGATTTTATTCAGCAGCATGCTAAGTTCGTAAAAAATCTAGATGTGTAACTGTACACCTTCATGCAAAATGCCCCAGTCTTGCTAATAGAACTGGGGCTTTCGCTTTATACAAGGCATTTTTATGCTTCGAGTCATTTATCAGAAAAATGCTAAGGTGTACCGTCATAAATGTTCGGATTTTTTGCTTGGATAGGGAACGTTTAATTGTAAGTCTTTTGTGAAAGTAATATAATGAAAAATAGCGTAGTTATGGACTTTATGAACAAATGCAGCATTTATTTTGCTGATTGCCATACAATGCGGACGCTGTTAACGACGAATTTTAAGGAGGTCCAGCATGGCGGAAGAACAACAATCGCAAATTAAGGATCGCGACATTGGCGTCGAGATGCGGGAATCTTTCCTGGATTACGCGATGAGTATCATTGTCAGTCGGGCACTACCGGATGTACGTGACGGATTGAAGCCGGTACACCGTCGTATTTTGTATGCGATGTCGGAACTCGGCATGGCGCCGGACAAGCCTTACAAGAAATCGGCGAGAATCGTCGGCGAAGTAATCGGTAAGTACCATCCCCACGGTGATAGTGCCGTGTACGAGACAATGGTGCGCATGGCACAAGATTTCTCGCTGCGTTATATGCTTATAGATGGGCACGGCAACTTCGGTTCCATAGATGGTGACTATGCCGCAGCCATGCGATATACAGAAGCACGTCTCTCCAAGATCGCGATGGAAATGTTGCGCGACATTAACAAAGAGACCATTGATTTTGCACCGAACTATGATGGCGAGGAGCAGGAGCCAGTCGTCCTACCAGCACGATTCCCGAACTTGTTAGTCAACGGTCTATCGGGTATTGCGGTAGGTATGGCTACGAATATTCCTCCGCACAACTTAACAGAAGTTATCGATGGAGTACAAGCCCTGATTCGGAACCCTGGCATCACGCCGCTTGAATTGATGGAATATATTAAGGGTCCTGATTTCCCAACAGCAGGCTTAATTCTTGGCCGTGAAGGAATCCGTCAAGCATATGCAACAGGACGTGGTTCTGTTACGATGCGTGCTAGAGCGACAATTGAAGAAAACAGTGGTAAAGCACGTATTATCGTGCATGAAATTCCTTACCAAGTTAATAAAGCACGTCTTGTTGAAAAAATCGCTGAACTCGTTCGTGAGAAACGCATCGATGGCATTACGGATTTGCGCGATGAGTCTGACCGTAACGGGATGCGTATTGTTATTGAGCTGCGTCGGGATGTCAATCCGAACGTCGTCTTAAACAATTTGTACAAGCAGACGCAAATGCAGTCCAACTTTGGTATCAACATGATTGCGCTCGTCAACCAAGAGCCGCGCATTTTGAATCTTCGTGAGGTGCTTTATTACTATTTACAGCACCAGATCGAAGTTATTCGTCGCCGCACTGAATTTGATCTCAGAAAGGCGCAAGCGCGTGCTCACATTTTAGAAGGCTTGCGTATTGCACTCGATCATTTAGACGAAGTCATTGCCTTGATTCGTGGTTCTCTCTCCGATGAGGAAGCACGTACAGGCTTGATTGAACGTTTCGAGCTGTCTTATGAGCAAGCTCAAGCTATTCTCGATATGCGTCTCCGTCGTCTGACAGGGTTGGAGCGTGACAAGATCGAAGAAGAATATGCTGAGCTGATGAAAAAGATTGCGGAGCTAGAAGAAATTTTAGCAAGCGAGCAGCTTATTCTTGAGATCATTAACACGGAGCTTGAGGAAGTGAAGCAGAAATTTGGCGATGAGCGCCGCAGTGAAATTACGATCGGTGAGGATAGCATCCTCGATGAAGACCTGATTCCACGTGAAGATGTCGTCATTACGATTACACACAGCGGTTACATTAAGCGCTTGCCAGTTTCGACGTATCGCAGTCAGAAGCGGGGCGGACGTGGTGTAATGGGTATGGGAACGAAAGATAACGACTTTGTCGAGCATCTATTCGTAACCAACTCTCACCATTACCTAATGTTCTTTACGGACAAAGGTAAAGTGTATCGTCTGAAAGCTTATGAAATTCCTGATCTTAGCCGTACAGCTCGTGGTACGCCTATTATTAATCTAATTCAAATTGAGCAAGGGGAGACAGTTAACGCTGTAATCCCAGTTGAACAATTTGAAGCAGATAAATATTTGTTCTTTGCGACCCGTCAAGGAATCGTGAAGAAGACGCCGTTGGACGATTACGTCAATATTCGTAAAGGTGGTCTAATCGCCATTAATTTGCGTGAAGATGACGATCTTATCGGTGTACGTCTTACAGACGGCAAGCAAGAAATCATCATGGGTACGATGAACGGGATTTCGATTCGCTTCCGCGAAAGCGACGTCCGTTCGATGGGACGCTCAGCGACAGGTGTAAAAGGTATTACACTTGATAGTAGTGATCGGGTCATCGATATGGATATCGTGGACTTGAGCAATGACGTCTTAATCGTAACGTCTAAAGGTTACGGTAAGCGGACACCTATGGAAGAATACCGTATTCAAAGCCGTGGTGGTAAAGGAATCAAGACAATCAATGTAACGGAGAAGAACGGACCAGTTGTAGGCCTAAAAGTGGTGTGTGATGAGGAAGACTTGATGATTATTACAGCATCAGGAACGATTATTCGTACCAATATTGCAGGCATTTCACAAATGGGTCGTTATGCGCAGGGCGTTAAGCTGATCAACATTCGCGACGATGATTCTGTAGCGACCGTTACACATTGTGATAAAAATGAAGAAGACGATTTCCAGCAGCAAGATGGTGAAGAGCCTTCTAGCAATATGGATGAACAAGCTCAAGGGGAAGCGGAACAGTCCGCAGACAATGACGAGCAAGTTTAAGTAATCGTAGTAATGTATGGGGCGCATCTGGAAAGATTGCGCCCCTATTGATTATCGTAGAGCTGTAGCCGTAAAGTCATTCAAAAGCTTTCAAATGTTTTTTAGGAGCGTGTTGAACGAAAATGGTCATGACCTCTGTCAATCATATCAAGCCAGGACAGCGTTTGTTAGCAGATGTTCATACCCCACTGGGTGGAGTCCTTATGAATAAAGGAAAAATGCTATCCTTACGTGATGTAGAAGTACTTGATGCCTTTTTGATCAAATCAGTAGCTATTGAACCGCCATCCACTCCCATGAAGTCTGAACCATTAAACTCTTCTATAGTAGACATTAACAAACAAAGTGAGTCTGTATTAGAAGTCGGTGAAGAAGCGACACCCTCAAATAAAGTCAACCAACTAGCCGAGTATCAGATTACACAAGCGTGGTCTCAGATGATGAAGCTCTTGAAAAACGTATTCTACACCGTATCAGCTTCCAAGCTTCCTGTACTCGAACTGCGTCAAAACATGGATTTACTACTAAAGTATACGGATCATTATCGTCCTCTAGCGGTGAGCTCTCATTTTTTAGACAATAGCTTTGATCAAATTGATGACAACTATGTATTTAAAAAATCAATAGCTGTAGCCCTTACTTCTTATTTAATCGGTCAATGGTCTGGATACGCAACGAAAGAAGGTATGCAAATTGCCTTGGCTGGCTTGCTTCATGATATAGGAAGAATGAAGGTCGATGAAGATATTTGGAACAAGCAAGGTGCGCTGACGGACCGAGAGCGAGTTGAAATGAAGCGACATACGCAATATGGATATGAAATGCTTCGTCAAGTCCCTGCTATTAACGAAGGAGTAAAGCTAGCTGCACTGCAACACCATGAACGAATCGACGGTAGTGGTTATCCTTTAGGTGTAAAAGGAGACAAAATACATTCATACGCCAAAATAGTGGCCATTGCGGATATATTTCATGCGATGACAATGAATAGAGGCTATAAGAAGGCAGTCTCTCCGTATACCGTCCTTGAACAACTACAAGAAGATGCATTCGGCAAGCTTGATCCACAGCTTGTGCAGACCTTTATACGTAAAGTTACACAACTACATCAAGGAATGCTTGTGCGTTTAAGTGATGGCCGTACAGGACGAATTGTATTCACTGAAGATAGCCATCCCACTAGACCGTGGGTAGCTGTAGATAACGGGGATATTATAAGGCTAGTTCAAGAGCGTCAGCTATGGATAGAATCTGTGTTATAAAATGAACATACATATAGACCTATGGAAACGCGATTCATATAGGCTGATAATTAAATGAACCTATCATGTAATGTGGCGAGTTTATAGGTCTACCTAAGATAACGATTATAATGTAAAAGGTATAACAAATAGCGGATAACGTATGTATTATTTTACCTGTTGTCAAAAGGTTGTAGCCCATGCTATATTATAAATCCAGTCGCGAGAAACACTTCGAAACAACGAGGTGCTAAGCGAAAGGAAAAAAAGAAGCGAAAAAAACTTTTGAAAAAAAAGCTTGCATCGCTTCGAAAGATATGATATATTAATTAAGTCGCCGCTGACACGGCGGTGAGATAAAGAAAGTGAGACGCAAGTCAAACTTTCAAGTTTTATAAAGAAGATTGTTCTTTGAAAACTGAACAACGAGCGAATCGTTTGAAATAAGAAATTCACTTAGTGAATTTCGTCAGCATTACAAATGAGCAAGTCAAACACTTTTATGGAGAGTTTGATCCTGGCTCAGGACGAACGCTGGCGGCGTGCCTAATACATGCAAGTCGAGCGGACTTGATGGAGTGCTTGCATTCCTGATGGTTAGCGGCGGACGGGTGAGTAACACGTAGGTAACCTGCCTGTAAGACTGGGATAACTACCGGAAACGGTAGCTAATACCGGATAGGCAATTTCCTCGCATGAGGGAGTTGAGAAAGGCGGAGCAATCTGCCACTTACAGATGGACCTGCGGCGCATTAGCTAGTTGGTGAGGTAATGGCTCACCAAGGCGACGATGCGTAGCCGACCTGAGAGGGTGATCGGCCACACTGGGACTGAGACACGGCCCAGACTCCTACGGGAGGCAGCAGTAGGGAATCTTCCGCAATGGACGAAAGTCTGACGGAGCAACGCCGCGTGAGTGATGAAGGTTTTCGGATCGTAAAGCTCTGTTGCCAGGGAAGAACAGCATGGAGAGTAACTGCTCCATGAATGACGGTACCTGAGAAGAAAGCCCCGGCTAACTACGTGCCAGCAGCCGCGGTAATACGTAGGGGGCAAGCGTTGTCCGGAATTATTGGGCGTAAAGCGCGCGCAGGCGGTTATGTAAGTCTGGTGTCTAAGGCATGGGCTCAACCCATGTTCGCACCGGAAACTGCATGACTTGAGTACAGAAGAGGAAAGTGGAATTCCACGTGTAGCGGTGAAATGCGTAGATATGTGGAGGAACACCAGTGGCGAAGGCGACTTTCTGGGCTGTAACTGACGCTGAGGCGCGAAAGCGTGGGGAGCA